>JBHOQZ010000570.1:0-1650 GCA_042408635.1 Chloroflexota bacterium | reverse complement strand
GCGGCACGCCGCCCGGCTCGGTGCGCTGCGTCACCCCGAGCGAGCCGAGCGCATCGGCCGGCAGCGCCACTTGACGCGCGCCGACGCTGGCGGTAAAGGGCGCGGCCGCGACGTGGACGCTCCAGCCGGCGCCGGGTCCGCGGCGATCCTCGACCGAGATCGGCAGCTCAAACGCCATGCGCTGGTCCCGGCCGTCGAGCTTCAGGGCACCGGCGTCGATCGCCTGCAAGCCCACCGTGTGCTTGAGGGCGCCGGGCACCACCTGCACCGGCACCGAGACGGCGCTTCGATGCGTGGCGTCACCGACCGGCGCCGCGCTGACCGAGGCGGTTGCCACCGCCGCGCTCGCGCGACCCGCTGGCGCCACGCCCACCCGCCACGGCGTCGAGACCTCGACCACCAGGGTGAGCGAGGCCTCGGGCGCGAGCACCGGCGTCACCCCGTCGGCCGCGAGCGCCACCCCGTTCGGGAGGAGCAGGCGCGTGCGACAGGCGCGGTCGATGTCGACGGTCAACACGAAGGCTCTCGGCTTGCGCCCGCGGTTGGTCAGGGCGAGCGTGAAGCGCTCCGAGGCGCCGGGCACGAGCGTGAGGGACGTCGCACCGGCCGCGAGCTCGACATCGTCGTCCACGGCCGCTTGCGCCCGATGCGACGAGCTTCAAAATCATATCCCGGCCGCGAGCTCGACATCGTCGTCCACGGCCGCCCGGGCCGAGCGACCGGCCGGGCGGGCCGTCGTCGCCAGCGCGGCCGGGACCGCCCCCGCTCCCCCCGCCGGGGTGGCGGTCCCGGCCTCCGCGACCAGGGCCGCGGAAGCCGAGCCCGACACCGCCAGCGCCGGCGTTGGCGACGACGACCTCGTCCTCGATCAACGTGCGCGGAGCGGCCATGTAGATCAAGTAGGACCGCGACTCCGGCTCGGCCGGGTTGTAGCGGCCCAGCCGCAGCCCGACCCCACCGGATCGTCGGCCCGAACCGTGCCGGCCAGCCAGACCGCGCCGACCAGCACCAGCAATGTGCCCAGCGCCAACGCCCGCAACCAGGACGCCCCTACGCACCGGACCATGTCCCGGCTGCGGATCACGTCGGCGGGGCGGGGGACGGGAACCCCACCGCCGCCGGCGCGGTCCGGGGAACGGTGTCAGTTCGGACGCAGGCGCGCCGCCGGCACCGTCTGGAGCGCCTGGCCGCCCGAGGACCAGCGCAGGCTGAGGGCCGCGTTGCCGGTGACCTCGGCGTATTCCACGGTGATCGCGTGCCAGCCGGCCGTGAGCGGCACCTGTACCGTCCGCTGGGACGGCGCCCCCGTCCACTCGTCGACCCGGGTGCGGCCGTCGATCTTCAGCCGCAGGTTGTTGTCGGCGTCGACCACGAACGTGTAGGTGTCGGTCGTCGGCGCCCCGATGAAGCCCGTCCAGCGGGCCGACCAGTTGTCCGACGGAACCCCGGTCGGGGCGCTCACCCCCCAACTGAAATCGATGGTCGGGTCGATCCGGGCCAGCTTAAGCGTGCCGAACGCGGTGTCGCCGTAGTAGAGGCCGAGCAAGCCGCAGCCGCACGGGGTGGGCGTGGGCGAGGCGGTGGCCGCCGCGGTCGCCGTCGGGGGCGGCGGCGTGCGCGTCGGGCTGCTCGCCGGCGTCGGCGTCGCGG
>JBHOQZ010000569.1:0-7926 GCA_042408635.1 Chloroflexota bacterium | reverse complement strand
TCGGCACGCCGCTGATCGTCGGGTTCACACCCACGGCCACCCCGACCGCCACGCCGACGCCCGAGCCCGCCGCCGTGGCCGAGCCGGCTCCGACCGCCCCGGCGATCAGCGTCGCCGCGGCCTCGGCCGGGGCGGACGGGTCAGCCTGGTCGGACGGTTCGGGTTCGGCGGCCGGCTCGGCCACGGCGGCGGGCTCGGGCGTCGGCGTGGCGGTCGGGGTGGCCGTGGGTGTGAACCCGACGATCAGCGGCGTGCCGATCGGGCGCGGCGTCAAGCGGATCGCGATGCGGGTGCGCTCGATGATCGCCCGTGCCGTCGCCTGCGGACCGGAGAGCGGGGCGGGCGTGCGGGTCGGCGACGGCGTAAAGGTCGCGGTCGGCAGCGGCGTGATCGTCGGCGTGGGCGTGATCGTCGGCGTGGGCGTGGCGGTCGAGGTGGGGGGGGGGGTGCGCGTGGGCGCGCGCGTGGGCAGGCCGGTGGGTGTGGCGGCGCCGCGTGCGATGATGCTGGCGAGCGCCGGCGTGGGCTGCTGCGGCACCGGCTGGATCGCTGGGACTACGGCGAGGCAGGCGATGGCGGTCAGGGGCGCCGCCACGGCCAGCGTGCCCAGGGCGGCCAGCGTGATCCGCCGCCGGGCCGTCGGGGCACCGTCGACGAGGCGGGCATAACCGGCGACGGCCGCACGGGCGCGCCGGCCGAGCAGGCTGAGGGACATCCCCCGTCTCCCCCTGGACTGGACTGTTCCCCGCGGCCGTGTCCGACCTCCGGTCTCACCATGGATCTCCGGGCACGGCTCGCGTGCCCGGCATGATACCAGGCAAGGGACGAACTCCCCCACCCGCCGCCCAATGCCGGGGCTGAGGCGGGCGCCGCTCAGCACCCTACGCTGGGCCCCGCCTCGTCTACCCCCAGGATTGCGGAATTGGGGGGCAGGCCCCTCGCCTGTCTTTCGCCCGAGGGGGCAGCTCAGCCGCGCGGGCGCCCCCCAGCAGCCAGGGCCGCACCACCCGTCACCCCCAGAATTGGGGGGCCGGGGGTGCGCCGCCGGCCCCGAACCTGGCGTCTCGACCGGTTGGCACCGTGGGCCGGAGGCTGGTAACATAGCGGGGAGCCCTTTAAGTCCGGTCCTGTGAGGCCGGGAAGGAGAGCGCGCGTGGCCCTGGGTGCGCCGCGGCAGGCGCTTGCCTGCCCACAACCGAAGACTTTCTGGACGGTCCACCCCTCAGATGCGGATCTGAGCGGTGGTTTTTTTGTGCCCGGCAGCCGGCCCGCCCTAGGGCGGGCGCCGGACAGGGAGGGGGATGGCTCGTGAGCCACGGCCTGGGTGATCCCGAGGCGACGCCAGCCGCCAGCACCGCGGCGGGGCACGGCGTGCCGCGTCTCAAGACACTGCTTGGCCCGGATGACGTGCGCCGGGCGCTGACGCGCATCTCGCACGAGATCGTTGAGCGCAACCGGGGAGCCGAGCGGCTGGTGCTGGTGGGGATCCGCACGCGCGGCGTGCCGATCGCGCGCCGCCTGGCCGCCTCGATCGAGCGGCTCGAGGGCATCGAGGTGCCGGTCGGCGAACTGGACATCACCCTCCACCGCGACGACCTCGACGAGCGCCGACTGCGGCCGCTGGTCGGGCCCACGCAGCTTCCGGTCGACATCACCGGGCAAACGGTCGTGGTCGTGGACGATGTCCTCTACACCGGGCGGTCGGCGCGCGCCGCGCTCGATGCGCTCATGGACTACGGCCGCCCCGCGCGCATCCAGCTCGCGGTGCTGGTGGATCGCGGCCACCGCGAGCTGCCGATCCGCGCCGACTACGTGGGCAAGAACATCCCGACCTCGCGCCAGGAGCAGGTCGAGGTCCACCTCGCCGAAACCGACGGCCGCGACGCCGTCGTGCTGCGCGATCTGCCGCCGGCCGGGAAGGCGGGAGCCGGTCTACGCATGCTAGCCTCCACCGGGTGCCCGCCGGAGGGAGCCCCGCCCAGAGGATCTGCGGGGCTCCCGGGCGAGGCTGATCGCTGATCGGAGTGGATCGCTGATCGGAGTGATGGAGAAGATGACGATTTCGGGGAACGCCACGCGCGTGGCCGGTGCGCAGGAGTCGACGACGGTCGAGGCGGAGCACCTGCCGGCCGGCGGGCCGGCCGGCCACGCCGCGCACTGGACGCGCCGGCACGTGCTCGACCTGGACGACTTCTCCGCCGAGGAGATCGCCACCGTGCTCGACACCGCCGAGCACATGAAGCGCAGCATCCTGGGCGCGCGCGTCAAGAAGGCGCCCACGCTCCAGGGCAAGGCGGTGCTCAACGTCTTCTACGAGCCGAGCACGCGCACGCGCGTTTCCTTCGAGCTGGCCGCCAAGCGCCTCTCGGCCGAGGCGATCAACCTCTCCTACTCGGGCAGCAGCGCCGAGAAGGGCGAGTCGCTGATCGACACGGTGCGCACGCTCCAGGCAATCGGCGCCGACGTGATCGTGATGCGCCACGCGCAGTCGGGCGCCCCCTATCTGGTGGCCGAGCACGTCGAGAGCGCGGTGATCAACGCCGGCGATGGCTGGCACGCCCACCCAACGCAGGCGCTGCTCGACCTCTTCACGATCCGCGAGCGGCTCGGCCGGATCGCCGACCTCAAGGTCGTCATCGTCGGCGTCATCCTCCACAGCCGCGTTGCCCGCTCGGATATCTGGGGACTGACGCGCGCCGGCGCTCGGGTGACGGTCGCCGGGCCGGCCACGCTCCTCTTCAACCGTGAGGCGAAGCACGCGCTGCGCTCGCGCCACTTCCCCCACGTCGAGCTCACCTACGACTTCGACCGGGCGATCGAGGGCGCCGATGTGGTGATGGCGCTGCGGCTCCAGAAGGAGCGGCAAGGCGCCGGCCTCCTGCCCAGCATCCGCGACTACACGCGCCGCTACCAGCTCACGCTCGACCGGCTCCGCCGCGCCAAGCCGAGCGCGCTGGTGATGCATCCCGGCCCGATGAACGAGGGCGTCGAGATCGCGCCCGAGGTGGTCGCGTGCGCCCAGTCGGTGATCGAGGATCAGGTGACCAACGGCGTGGCGGTGCGCATGGCGCTGCTCTACCTGCTGGCGGGCAGCCGCCCGGCTCCCGCCCGCGCCGGCGCGCCCGCACCCGCCAGCGCCAGCGGCTACCCCGTGGCCGGCTCCGAGCGGGTGCGGGCGGACTAGGCGAGGTGGGACAGCGTGATCCTGAACGGAGGGGAGCAGTGAGGCAAGCGACGATCATCGCCGGGGGGCGGCTGCTCGACCCGGCGAACGGGCTGGACGAGACGGGCGACCTGCTGCTGCTCGACGGGGAGATCGCGGCTGTCGGCCGACTCGGCGAGATCGGCGAGGAGGTCCGGGCACCCGCCAGCGGGTACGCGGCCGAGGTGGTCGACGCGCGCGGGCTCTGGGTGCTGCCGGGCCTGATCGACCTCCACTGCCACCTGCGCGAGCCGGGCGAGGAGCACAAGGAGACGATCGAGAGCGGCTCGCGCTCGGCGGCGGCCGGCGGCTTCACGACGATCTGCTGCATGCCCAACACCGACCCGGCGCTCGACACCGCCGGCATGATCGAGCACGTCTACCGTCTGGCCCGCGCGGCCGGGCTCGCCCGCGTCTTCCCCATCGCGGCAGTGACCAAGGGCCGGCGCGGCAAGGAGCTGACCGAGATGGTCGAGCTGGCCGAGGCGGGCGCGATCGGCTTCTCCGACGACGGCAGCCCAGTCGCCGACGCGGCGGTGATGCGCCACGCGCTCGACTATGCCAAGATGATGGGGCTGCCCATCATGGACCACTGCGAGGTGGTCGAGCTGGGCCGGGGTGTGATGGCCGAGGGGGTGGTGGCCACCGCGCTCGGGCTGCCCGGCCTGCCGGCGGAGATGGAAGACATCATGATCGCCCGCGACCTGATGCTGGCCAGGCTCACCGGCGGGCACGTGCACATCCTCCACGTGAGCACGCGCGGCGGCGTCGAGCTGATCCGCCGGGCCAAGGCCGACGGCGTGCGCGTCACCGCCGAGGTGACGCCACACCACCTGACGATGACCGACGAGCTGGTGATGGGGCTCTGGCCGCTGCGGGACGACCGGCGCCGCCCGCCCTACAACCCGCACTGCCGCGTCAACCCGCCGCTGCGCACGCTCGAGGACGTCGAGGCGTGCGGCGAGGGTGTGCGCGATGGCACGCTCGACGTCATCGCCACCGACCACGCGCCGCACAACCCGATCGACAAGGCGGTCGAGTTCGGGCAGGCGGCGGCTGGGATGATCGGCTTCGAGGTGGCGATCCCGCTGCTCCTGATCGCCGACCGCGCCGGGATCCTCGACCACAAGACCGCGCTCGCGGCGCTGACCGGGCGGCCGGCGGCGCTGCTCGAGCGTAGCACAGGCCGCCGGCTCGGCGCGCTCAAGCCGGGCTACCCGGCCGACGTCGCGCTGGTCGACCCCGAGCGTACCTGGACGGTCGAGCCGGGCAATCTGCGCGGCCGGGCGCACAACCACCCGCTGCTCGGGGAGACGGTGCGCGGCAAGTGCGTCGGCACCCTGCTCGAGGGGCGCTGGACGCACCGGGAGCTGGCCGTGCCGGCCACCGCCGGCCGGGTCTGACGACGACGCAGGGCGCGGCTCCTGCGCGACAGGGAGGAGATCCGAGGGCGGATCACGAAGAGGTCAAACGCTCATGCCACACCGCAATCCGCAGCCGGCGCTGCTCGTGCTCGAGGACGGCGCCTATTTCGAGGGCTATTCGTTCGGCGCGCCCCCGCCCGCAACGGGTGAGGTGGTGTTCAACACCGGCATGACCGGCTACCAGGAGATCGCGACCGACCCGTCCTATGCCGGCCAGATGGTGTGCTTCACCTACCCGCTGATCGGCAACTACGGCGTCTCCGACATCGACTGGGAGTCGCGCCGGCCCTGGATCGAGGCGGCGATCGTGCGCGAGTACATGCCCGACTACTCCAACTGGGCCGCCAACGGCAGCTTCGGCGACTACCTCGCCCGCCACGGCGTGCCGGGCATCTACGGCGTCGACACGCGCGCCCTGGTACGCCACCTGCGCACCCACGGCACCATGCGCGGCATCCTCGCCCGCGCCGACGTCGTGCCGCTCGAGGAGCTGGTGGCGGCCGCGCGCCGGGTTGTGCCGCTCTCGGAGCAGGACCTCGTCGCCGAGACCTCGAGCCCCGCCCCGCTCGACCTGGCAGCCGACGGCGCGGGTGGCGGCGGGCAGGCGCCGCCGGAGGACGACCGGGTGCGGATCGCGCTGCTCGACTGCGGCACCAAGAGCAACATCGCCCGCTCGCTGACGCGCCGCGGCGCGCTGGTGCGCCTCTTCCCGCACGATACCCCCCTGGACGAGATCCTCGCCTGGCGGCCGGACGGCGTGGTGATCTCGAACGGGCCGGGCGACCCGGCCGTGGTCGAGAACGCCTTCCAGGTGACGAAGGGCGTGGTCGAGCGGCGGCTGCCGCTGTTCGGCATCTGCCTCGGCCACCAGTTGCTCGGCCGGGCGGCCGGCGGGCGCACCAACCGCCTGAAGTACGGCCACCACGGCGTGAACCACCCGGTCAAGGACCTGCTCTCGGGGCGCGTCCACATCACCTCGCAGAACCACGAGTTCCAGGTCGACCCGAGCTCGATCGACCCGTCGACCGGGTTCTACGTGAGCCAGATCAACCTCAACGACGGCTCGGTCGAGGGGCTTGCCCACCGCGAGTTGCCAATTTTCTCGGTGCAGTACCACCCCGAGGCGAACCCCGGTCCGCAGGACAACCAGTACCTCTTCGACCGCTTCCTGGCCATGGTGCGGGAGCGGCGCCAGTCGCAGGCAGGTGCCGGGCGACCGGCAGGCACCGATGCCCACCCGCCCGCGGGTACCCGGCAGGCGTGCGAGGCACGGTAGCAACACCTTGACGACGGAAGGAGCGACGACGATGTCAGCCCGAGAACGCCCACGGAAGGTGCTGGTGATCGGCTCAGGGCCGATCATCATCGGCCAGGCCGCCGAGTTCGACTATGCCGGTAGCCAGGCGTGCCGTGCGCTGCGTGAGGAGGGCGTCATCTCGGTCCTGGTCAACTCGAACCCGGCCACGATCATGACCGACCAGGACGTGGCCGACGTCGTCTACATCGAGCCCCTCACCGTCGACGCGGTCACGCGCATCATCGAGCGCGAGCGCCCCGACGCGCTGCTGCCCACGCTCGGCGGCCAGACCGGGCTGAACCTGGCGGTGGCGCTGGCCGAGGCCGGCGTGCTCGACCGCTACGGCGTGCGCCTGCTCGCCTCCTCCCTGGAGACGATCAAGAACGCCGAGGACCGCGAGCTGTTCAAGCAGCTCCTCATCGGCATCGACGAGCCCGTCCCCGAGAGCCGCACCTGCTATTCGATCGAGGAGGCGCGCCAATTCGTCTTCGATCCGGCCGGGATCGGCCTGCCCGTGGTGATCCGGCCGGCGTTCACGCTCGGCGGCACCGGGGGCGGCATCGCCTACACGGTCGAGGAGTTCGAGCGGATCGTCGAGGGCGGCCTGCGCGCGAGCCCGGTGCACCAGGTGCTCGTCGAGCGCTGCCTGACCGGCTGGAAAGAGCTCGAGTACGAGGTGATGCGCGACGGCGCCGACAACTGCATCACCATCTGCAACATGGAGAACATCGACCCGATGGGCGTCCACACCGGCGACTCCATCGTGGTCGCGCCCAGCCAGACTCTCTCCGACCGCGAGTACCAGATGCTGCGCGCGGCGGCGCTCAAGATCATCCGGGCGCTCAAGATCGAGGGCGGCTGCAACATCCAGTTCGCGCTCGACCCGAACTCGTCGCGCTACTACGTCATCGAGGTGAACCCGCGCGTCAGCCGCTCCTCAGCGCTCGCCTCCAAGGCGACCGGCTACCCGATCGCGCGCGTGGCGACCAAGATCGCCATCGGCAAGCGGCTCGACGAGATCCCCAACGCCGTCACCGGCAAGACGACCGCCGCCTTCGAGCCCGCGCTCGACTACGTGGTCGTGAAGATCCCGCGCTGGCCGTTCGACAAGTTCCCCTCGGGCGACCGGACGCTGGGCACCCAGATGAAGGCGACCGGCGAGGTGATGGCGATCGAGCGCAGCTTCCCGGCCGCGCTCCAGAAGGCGGTCCGCTCGCTCGAGGTCGGCGGCCGCACACTCCTCTGGGAGCACCCGACCTGGACCGACGAGGGCGGGCGGCCGACCGAGGCGCTGATGGCGGCGCTCTCGCGGCCCACCGACCTGCGTATCTGGGCGCTGGCGGCGGCCCTGCGCCACGGCCTCTCGGTCGATGAGGTTCACCGCGCCACCGCGATCGACCGCTGGTTCCTGCGGGGGATCGCGCGGATCATCGAGCTCGAGCGGCGCCTACTCGCCGAGCCCCTTACGCCCGAGCTGATGAAGCGTGCGAAGCGGCTCGGCTTCTCCGACGCCCAGATCGCGACGCTCTCCGACCGGCTGCCCGAGCAGGTGCGCGAGCTGCGGCTGCGCTGGGGCATCCGCCCGACCTACAAGATGGTGGACACCTGCGCCGCCGAGTTCGAGGCGCAGACGCCCTACTTCTACAGCACCTGGGAGCAGGAGAACGAGGCGCCGCCCTTGCCGGGGCCGAAGGCGATCGTGCTCGGCTCGGGCCCGATTCGCATCGGCCAGGGGATCGAGTTCGACTACTGCTCGGTGCACTGCGCCTGGGCGCTCCAAGACGAGGGGCTGCGGGCGATCATGGTCAACTCGAACCCCGAAACCGTCTCGACCGACTTCGACACGAGCGACCGCCTCTACTTCGAGCCGCTCGACGAGGAGAGCGTCCGCAACATCATCGAGAACGAGGAAGGGGTCGGGGGAGCTCTCTCCGCGCCCGCGATCACGCAGTTCGGCGGGCAGACCGCGATCAACCTCGCCGGGCCGCTGGCGAGCGCCTGCG
>JBHOQZ010000566.1:0-2044 GCA_042408635.1 Chloroflexota bacterium | reverse complement strand
GTAGATTCGGGTGACGCGGTGCGCCCGACCGGGCTCGTCGGAGCCGCGGTCGGGCGCACCGCTTCGTGGGCGCGTGGCGCAGCCGCCGTGGGGTGGAGCCGGCCGCCGCGATGGCGGTGGCACTTGGGAGTTGGCGCGGGTCCGGCGGGGTAGCGGGAGTGCTGTGCAGCCGGCCGCCGCGGTGGTAGCGCGCCGGAGGGCGCGCGGAGGGGGTCTCGCCGGGCGCGGCCGGAGGCATCGTTTGCCCGATTTGACACCGCGTCCGGCTGCTCGCTACTATTGAGCGCAGGAGCGGAACCGAGGTCGGGGCCGCTCACGTCGCAATGGGCTGGCCGTATTGCGGGGGCAATGGCGCCGGAACCATCTGCGGCGTTGTCGTTTTTCTTGGGGGAGGGTCGCGGCCGGGCCGCGATCAGGAGGACAGGGTCGCGGCGGTGCCGCGACCAGGAGGACGGGATGACGCTCACCCGGCGGACGTTCTTCAAAGTGGGGGCGGCCGGCGCGGCCGGCACCGCGCTGGGGAGCCTGGTCGGCCTCGGCGCCGACCTCGCACCCAGCGTCGCCCGCGCTGAGGAGATCCGCATCCGCAACGCCAAGAAGGTCCCCTCGGTCTGCCCCTACTGTGCCGTCGGTTGCGGCCTCATGGTCCACACCGTCGACGGCCAGGTGGTCAACGTTGAGGGCAACCCCGATAGCCCCATCAACCAGGGCAACCTCTGTCCGAAGGGAGCCGCCACCTACCAGCTCACCGTCAACCCCAACCGCGTCACCAAGGTGCTCTACCGCGCGCCCGGCGCCGACCGCTGGGAGGTGAAGCCGCTCGACTGGGCGATGGATCGGATCGCCGAGCTGGTGAAGAAGACGCGCGACGAGACGTTCGTCGAGCGGCTCGACAACGGCAAGCTCGTCAACCACACGCTCGGCATCTTCTCGCTCGGCGGCGCCACCAACGACGACGAGTGGAACCACGTTCACCAGAAGCTGTTGCGCGGCCTGGGCGTGGTCGCCATCGAGAACCAGGCCCGCATCTGACACTCCGCCTCGGTCCCCGGTCTGGGGGTCAGGTTGGGTCGCGGTGCCGCCACCACGTTCGCCGGCAGCCTGGCGGGCGCCGACTGCATCGTCATCGAGGGCTCGAACATGGCGGAGTGCCACCCGGTGGCGTTCCGCTGGGTGATGCAGGCCAAGGCGCGCGGGGCGAAGATCATCCACGCCGATCCGCGCTTCACGCGCACCTCGGCCATGGCCGATATCTACGCGCCGATCCGCGCCGGCTCCGATGTCGCCTTCCTCGGCGGCATCATCAACTACGTCATCAACAGCGAGCGCTGGAACACGGACCCCTTCTTCAAGGAGTACGTGGTCAACTACACCAACGCCGCCACGATCATCTCCGACGACTTCAAGGGCGCCGACGAGCTCGACGGCATCTTCTCCGGCCTCGACCCCGATAAGCGCCTCTACAACAGCGCGAGCTGGCAGTACAAGCGCGGCCCCGTCTCCGAGGCGGCGCGCGCCGGCAACCCCGCCCAGACGGGCGAGAACCCCACCACGCCCTCCGGCCAGGCCGCCCAGCCCGGCCAGCCGTCGACCGGCCAGCAGCCGGCGCAGCCGAGCGCACCGGCTGCGCCGGGCGGGCTCTTCGACGACCTGGTGCGCTCGCTCGTGCCCCCGCCCGCGCTGCGCGACGAGACGCTCCAGGACCCGCGCACCGTCTTCCAGCTCATGAAGCGCCACTTCGCCAGGTACACGCCCGAGATGGTCGAGCGCACCACCGGCTGCCCGCGCGACGTCTTCGTCCGGGTCGCCGAGACGATGCTGCAGAACTCGGGGCGAGACCGTACCACGGCCTTCGCCTACGCGGTCGGCTGGACGCAGCACACCTACGGCGTCCAGATGATCGGCTGCTGCGCGCTGCTGCAACTGCTGCTGGGCAACATCGGGCGCCCGGGCGGCGGCATCCTGGCGCTGCGCGGCCACGCCACCATCCAGGGCTCGACCGACATCCCGACGCTCTACCACAGCATCCACGGCTATCTGCCGG
>JBHOQZ010000563.1:0-2465 GCA_042408635.1 Chloroflexota bacterium | reverse complement strand
CCGGCAGCGCACCGACTACCGCGCCCGCCGTATGGGCTTCGTCTTCCAGTCGTTCAACCTGCTGCCGGTGCTGAGCGCAGTCGAAAACGTCGAGTTGCCGCTCCTGCTTACCGGGCACAGCAGCCGGTCGGCGCGGGCGCGCGCGCTCGAGATGCTGCGGATCGTGGGGCTGGCCGACCGCGCCTCGCACCGCCCGGCCGAGCTCTCGGGCGGCCAGCAGCAGCGCGTCGCGGTCGCCCGCGCGCTCACCACCCAGCCGGCGATCATCTGGGCCGACGAGCCGACCGGCAACCTCGACTCGGAGTCGGCGGCGGTCGTGATGGAGCTGATGGAACAGCTCAACGCCGAGAACGGTCAGACGTTCGTGCTCGTCACCCACGCCCGCGAGGTAGCGGCGCGCGCCCACCGCATCATCCACATGCGCGACGGCCGCATCATCGACAGCGAGGTGCTGCGCGCGGCCGGGCCGTTGCGGTTGCCGGGCGCCGCCGACTAGGGGCGCGCCGATGGAAGCGATCTTCGGCGTCTCGGCCGAGCTGGTGGCCCGGGCCCTGCTCGCGATCAGCGCCCTCGTCCTCGGCGCGCTCCTCGTGCTGGCGCTGCGCCAGCCGGTGCTGCTGCGGATCGCGCTCCGCAACCTCCCGCGCCGGCCGCAGCGGTCGATCCTGACGGTGCTGGGGCTCGCGCTCAGCACGGCCGTGGTCACGACCGCGTTCGGCACCGGCGACACGATGGGCTACACGATCCGAACGCTCGTCACCGGCAGCCTCGGCACGGTGGACGAGGTGGTGGCGGCCTACCCGCCCTCGCAGCGGCCGGGGCCGGGCTACGTCGAGGCCCTGGTGCGCGGCCAGCTCCCCGGCACGACCGGCAGCTACTTCAATCTCTCCGAATGGGAGCGCATCCGGAACGGGCTGGCCGGGTTCCCGGCGGTTGCCGGGGCGGCACCCGCCATCGTCGCCAGCGTCAACATCGCCAACACCGACCAGCAGCTCCTCGCGCCCAACGTGAACCTGATCGCGCTGCCGCCCGGCTCGGAGGAGGCGCTGGGCGGCCTGCGCACGCTCGACGGGGAGCCGGTCGCGCTCGGCGACCTGGCCGACGACGAGGTCTACCTGAACGCCGGGAGCGGCTGGGCACTCCTCGCCCAGCCGGGTGACAACCGCACCCTCTACTTCTCCCAGACGCGCAGCTACCCGGCGCGCGTGCGGGCGGTGGTGCGCGACGACGGGCCGGGCGGCCAGCAGCCGGTGCTGTTCGTGCCGCTCGTGCGCGCGCAAGGGTGGCAGAACCGGCCGGGGCAGATCAACCAGATCCTGATCGCCAACGCGGGCGACGCCGGCACGAGCGTGCTGCGCAGCGACGAGGTGGTGATCCGGCTGCGCGCGCTCCTGCTCGACGACCGGGTCGCGCGGCGGCTCCACCAGGCGCTGCGCGACGACACGGTCGATGCCCAGCTCGCCCAGCTCATCGAGACGAAGCGGGCCCGCTCCCAGCTCAAGCTGATGCGCTTCCGTGAGCTGCTGCGCGAGCCGGAGACGACCGACGAGCTCAAGAGCTACCTGGCCGACCCGAACACCTGGTGGGAGATCCGCTCGATCTACGGCCGCGTGCCCGCGACCGCCCAGAGCGCGATCCGCGGCCTGCGCGAGAACGCGACGCTGGCGGTGATCCCGGTCAAGCAGCTCGCCCAGGAGCAGGCGGACGACGTGGCGAGCGTGGTCACGGGGATCTTCCTGGTGCTGGGTACGTTCTCGGTCGCCACCGGGCTGGCGGTGGTCTGGCTCGTTTTCGTGACGCTGGCCGCCGAGCGGCGCACCGAGATGGGGATCGCCCGCGCCATCGGCACCCAGCAGGGTCAGCTCGTCCAGATGTTCGCCTTCGAGGGGATGGCGTACACGCTCGTCGCCTCGGCGCTCGGGGTGCTGCTCGGCATCGGCATCGGCGAGTTCGTCGTCGGGCTGCTCCAGAGCTACTTCAGCGACTACGGCGTGCGGGTCGTGCGCAACTTCGAGACGCGCACGCTCTTGATCGCCTACTGCCTCGGGGCGCTGCTCACCTTCGCCGTGGTCACCTTCTCGGCCTGGCGGGTGAGCCGCCTGAACATCGTCACCGCCGTCCGCAACCTCGCCGAGGCGCCGCGGCCGGCGCCTTCAGTGCGCGCGCTCATCGCCGGACTCTGGGCGCGCGAGTCGACTGACACCCGCGCTGACGTGCCGAACCCCGCCGGGAGGGGCGTCGGCGGGCGGCTGCTCGCCCTACCCGGCCGCACGTCGGCGCTGCTCTGGGGGCTGACGGAGCGTGGTGTGCTGGTCGCGCCGCTCGGCTTCTGGGCGATGAATCACGGCGCGCGGTCGATGACGCCGATCCTCTACGGGCTCGGTGTGACGCTCGTGATCGTGGCGGCGGCGCTCGGGCTGCGCTGGGCGCTGCGCGTGGCCGGCTGGCCGCGCGGCCCGGCCGCG
>JBHOQZ010000562.1:0-1621 GCA_042408635.1 Chloroflexota bacterium | reverse complement strand
GTGCATGATCCCGAGGCGCTGGTGCTGGATGAGCCGACCAGCGGCCTGGACGTCAAGGCCTGTTTTCAGTACCTCGACATCGTCCGCGGCCTCATGCGGGCGGGGAAAACCGTCATCCTCGTCACCCATCACATCCATGAGATCCCGCCGGAGATATCGCGCGCGGTGCTGCTGAAAGGGGGAGAGGTGCTCGCCGACGGCGCCAAAGCGGAGATCCTCACCAGCGCCAACCTCAGCCGCCTGTTCGAGGCGCCCATCGAGGTGGTGCGCGCCAACGGCTTTTATCAGGTGGTCCCCGGCGCCGGATAGTCGCGCGACGCGCCATGCCGGCCGCCCTACGGAGGGCACGCCGCTCCTGCTCGTCTCAGCGCGATCGGCATGGCCTGCGCCATGCCATCGGCGGCCTGCTGGCGGAGGGGTGCGGCTTGAGGCGGCCGGCGATGGCGCAAGGGCTACATCACAGAGGAGCGGGCACCATGGCCAGCGCTCGGCGCATCATCACCGATCATCTGCACGCTTTCTGCTCGGACGCCCAGGCGTACCTCGAGGGGGCGCCCGACGGGCCGCTCGCCGGCTTGACCTTCGCCGCCAAAGACATCTTCGACGTGGCCGGTCATGTCACGGGCGGGGGCAACCCGGATTGGCGAAGGACGCACGAGCCGGCGCGGCATACCGCCTGGGCGGTGCAAGTCTTGGTCGACGCCGGAGCGACCATGGTCGGCAAGACCATCACCGACGAGATCACCCGCGGCATTTTCGGCGAGAACGCCCACGACGGCACCCCGGTGAATCCGCGCGCCCCCGCTCGCGTGCCCGGCGGCTCGTCCAGTGGCTCGGCGGCGGCCGTGGCCGGCGGCCTGGTCGACTTCGCCCTGGGCTCCGACACCGGTGGCTCCGTGCGCGTGCCGGCGAGCTTTTGCGGTCTCTATGGCCTGCGCCCCACGCATGGGCGCATCCCCCTCGACGGCGTGCTGTTGCAGGCGCCGAGCTACGACACCGTAGGCTGGTTCGCCCGCGACCTCGACACCTTCGCCCGCGTCGGCGCCGTCTTGCTGCAAAGCCCCATGGCGGCCGGCCGGCCACGGCGCCTGGTGATCGCTGAGGACGCCTTTGCGGTGGCGGATGAGGGGGTGCGAGCGGCGCTGCGTCCGCTCGTCGAGCGCGTGGGCGCGTTGGTCGGCCAGTGCATGCGTGAGCGTCTGGCGCCGACGGGCCTGCGCGAGTGGTCGGGTCAGCAACAGGTGCTGCAGGGGCGCGAAGCCTGGGAGACGGCGCGGGACTGGATCGACCGCGTCAACCCGCGCTTCAGCTTTGAAGTGGCCGAGCGCTACGTCGCGGCGCGAGGCTATACAGATGCCGACGTGGCCGCGGCGGCGGCGCTTCGCGAGGCCATCAGAGCGCGAATGGCCGCCCTGCTCACCGACGACACCGTCGTCTGCCTGCCCACCACGCCGACGCCGGCGCCCTTACGGGGCGAACGGCTCTCGACGCGGAACCTGTTGCGGCCGCGTATCAGCATGTTGACCTGCATCGCCGGCACCACCGGCGCGCCGCAGCTCAGCCTGCCATTGGCCGAGGTGGATGGCCTGCCGATCGGCCTGTCGTTGCTCGGGCCCCGGGG
>JBHOQZ010000558.1:0-3856 GCA_042408635.1 Chloroflexota bacterium | reverse complement strand
GGCGTGAGACCGACATACCGCCTGCTCGACCAGGTCACCGTCCTCGACCTCTCGCGAACGCTGCCTGGCCCCTTCTGCACCTGGCTCCTGGCCGGGCTGGGCGCGCGCGTGATCTCGATCTCGCCCCCCGGCGAGACCCGGACGCCGGGCCTGGCCGGCGACGTCCGCGACCGCGTGGTCTGGCGCAACAAGCGCCGCCTCACCCTCAACCTGAAGACCGAGGCGGGCCGGGCGCTCTGCCTGCGCCTGGCCGAGCGCGCCGACGCCGTCGTCGAGGATTTCCGACCCGGCGTGGCGGCGCGCCTCGGCGTCGACTGGCCGGCGGTGCGCGCGGTCAACCCGCGCGCCGTCTACTGCTCGATCACGGCCTTCGGGCAGGCGGGTCCCTATCGGGGTCTGCCCGCGCACGACCTCAACTGCCTGGCGCTGGCGGGCATGCTCGACCTGACGGGTGAGCGGGACGGGCCGCCGGTGATCCCCGCCACGCAGGTGGCCGACCTCGCCTCGGGCAGCGCGGCCGCGTTGGCGATCCTGGCCGCGCTCATCCGACGTGGCGCGAGCGGGGAGGGCTGCTACGTCGACGCGGCGATGCTCGACGCCACGCTCGTCTGGCTGCTGGTGCCGCTGCTGTCGCGCTGGCGCGGCGCGCCGCCCGCGCGGGGCGACTGGCTGCTCGGGGGTGCCGAGCCGTTCTACCGGGTCTACCGCTGCGCCGACGGGCGCTACCTCAGCGTGGGCTGCCTCGAGCCATGGCTCTGGCGCAACCTGCTGCGGGCGCTGGAGATCGACGAGCGCGAGGCGACCCACGAGCGCCTGGAGGCTTTGTTTGCCACGCGCACGCGCGACGAATGGTGGGCGCGGCTACGCGAGGCGAACACCTGCGTCGCGCCCGTGCTGACGCTCGAGGAGGCGGCGCGGGATCCGCAGATCGCGGGCCGCGACGTGCTGGGCACGGCCCAGGCGCCCGATCTCGGGCTGCCGTTTGCGCTGCCGGAGGACGGGGGTGAGCCGGGTCGGCCGGGCGGGCCGCCGGGTGGCGACGCGGCGGTGATCCTGGGTGAGCTCGGCCTGGGGGAGGCCGAGCTCGAGCGGTTGCGGGTGGAGGGCGTGATCTAGACCCCGGCGGCGTGGCCCGACTGGGCAGGGGAGGCGGCGCGGGTGCGGAGGCGGGCCCGGGTTTGACAGGGTGGGCGGGTCGGGCCTATACTTACGCGAAATAAGTGGGTGGCCCGCAGGGTGGGGCCACCCATCAAGACTCTCCAGTCGAGACGTTTGGACCGCGGGGAAGCCGGCCAGCGGGTTGTGGTCGCGTTTCCTTTTGCGGCGTTGATTCATCTCTTCTATAATACAGAGGCGAGAGTTTCGCTCAGGAAGGGTAGATGGACCAGGAACGAGCCGCCAACTCGATCGCACCCAACCAGGGTCCGAGCGAGGTTTCCCCACCCACCCCTGGCGGCCCGACTCCGAGCGTCGCGCGTGCGACGGTTGAGGAGGGGGCGCAGCCACCCGCGACCTCGTCCGACACCACCACTCCGGAGGCGGGCGGCCGCGGGCTGAGGGCGAACGGCGGCAGCACGCCGGGTCCGGTGGCGTCGGCGCTCCAACCAGCCCAGCAGAACGGCTCCGGGCCAACCGCGCGGGCGGTCGTCGAGGAGGAGCCGACCTCGATGAGCTCTCTGCTCCAGCAGCTCGACGAGGGGCTGGCCGAGGCGCGCCGCGGCGATATCCTCGAAGGGCAGGTCGTAAGCATTGATCGGGACGGCATCTTGGTCGACATCCACATGAAGTCCGAGGGGATCATCCCAGCGGGAGAGGCGCAGCGGGCGCTCAGCGACTCGCGCTACAACATTAAGGTCGGCGACACGATCCTCGTCTACGTCGTCCAGCCCGAGAACCAGGAGGGGCAGGTCGTCCTCTCGTTCGACCGGGCGCGCAACGAGCGCGGCTGGCGCAGCGCTCAGCGCTACCACGAGGAGAACACGACGATCGAGGCTGACGTCGTGGACTACAACAAGGGCGGCTTGATCGTCGACGTCGACGGGGTGCGCGGCTTCGTGCCGATCTCCCAGGTGGCCAGCCTCCGGCAGGCGGGCACGCCCGAGGAAACGGAGCAGCGCCTCGCCCAGATGGTCGGCCAGCGCCTGCCGCTCAAGGTCCTCGAGATCAACCGCCGGCGCAACCGCTTGATCCTGTCCGAGCGGGCGGCGGTGCAGGAGCTGCGCAGCCAGCGCAAGGACCAGTTGCTCCAGGAGCTTGAGGAGGGCCAGATCCGCCGCGGCCGGGTCAGCAGCATCTGCGACTTCGGCGCCTTTATCGACTTGGGGGGCGCCGACGGCCTGGTTCACCTCTCCGAGCTGGCTTGGGGGTCGGTCTCGAACCCGGCGGACGTGGTCAAGGTTGGCGACGAGGTGGACGTCTACGTCCTCCAGGTCGACCGCGAGAAAAAGAAGATCGCGCTTAGCCTGCGGCGGGTACAGCCCGAGCCGTGGTCAAAGGTGTCGAACACCTACCACGTGGGCGACCTGGTCCAGGCGAAGATCACCAAGCTCGCGAACTTCGGCGCGTTCGCGCGCATCGCGGACGGCGTCGAGGGGCTGATTCACGTCAGCGAGCTGGCTGAGGGTCACGTCAGCCACCCCAAAAATGTCGTGAAGGAGGGCGACGAGTTGACGGTCCGGATCATCCGTATCGAGCCGGAGCGGCGTCGCCTCGGCCTCAGCCTCAAACGCGTCCACGACTCGATGCCCATCGAGGGATAGGGTGCGCCGCGGGTCCCTGGCGCCGTCGTGGGGCGGGCAGCTCGGGACAGCGCGAGTGACCGGGAGCCAGGCGCGAAAGTTGCAGGCAAGGCAGCGAGGCGCTCGGCGCCGGTCGACACGGTTTCAGCGTCGAGAGTGGGAGCCGCAAGGCTATCTCAGCCTCGGCGAGACTAGGTAAGGAGTCACGCGGGTGACGCCACGAGACCCAAGTGGATTCGACAAGTTTACGGAGCGTGCCCGCCGCGTGCTGACGCTGGCCCAGGAAGAGGCCCAGCGCTTCAACCACGGCTACATCGGCACCGAGCATCTCCTGCTCGGGCTCGTGCGCGAGGGCGAAGGCGTTGCCGCCAAGGTCCTCGCCAACATGGGCATCGAACTCAACAAGGTGCGCTCCGCGGTGGAGTTCATCATCGGTCGCGGCGACCGCATGGTGTCGGGCGACATCGGCCTAACACCGCGCGCCAAGAAGGTGATCGAGCTCGCGGTGGACGAGGCCCGGCGCCTCAACCACCACTACATCGGCACCGAGCACCTGCTTCTGGGCCTCGTGCGCGAAGGGGAAGGCATCGCCGCGGGGGTCCTCGAAAGCTTGGGTGTGAGCCTCGAAAAGGTGCGCAGCCAGGTGATCCAGGTGCTCAACACCTCGGCCGGCCAGTACGGCCAGGCGGAGGGGCGCCCGAACTCGAAGACGCCCACCGTCGACCAGATGGGCATGGACCTGACGGCGGCGGCGCGGCAGAACAAGCTGGACCCGGTCATCGGGCGCCAGCGCGAGGTCGAGCGCGTCATCCAGATCCTCTCGCGCCGCACCAAGAACAACGCGGCGCTGGTGGGCGAGCCGGGCGTCGGCAAGACGGCGATCGTCGAGGGCCTGGCCCAGAAGATCGCCTCCGGGGACGTGCCCGAGACGCTGATCGGCAAGCGGCTGCTCACGCTCGACATCGGCTCGCTGGTGGCGGGCACCAAGTACCGCGGCGAGTTCGAGGAGCGGCTGAAGAAGGTCATCGAGGAGATCAAAGCCGCCGGCAACTGCGTCCTCTTCATCGACGAGCTGCACACGCTCGTCGGTGCGGGGGCGGCCGAGGGGGCGGTCGACG
>JBHOQZ010000557.1:0-5263 GCA_042408635.1 Chloroflexota bacterium | reverse complement strand
GGCGGGACCAGCTCCGCCTGGCCGCCTGGCACCGGCAGCTCACGGCGGCCGATGGCCGCGCGGCGCTGACGAACGAGCCGATGGCTGAGAGACTGCGTCGCGCCGGCCGGCGGTGCGTGTCCCGCCCGGTCGGGGTGCGGTGCCAGGGTAGGCGCAGGTGCCTACTGGGCGCAGCCGGGCAGCGCAGCCGATCCACGAACCACTCGGAAGGAAGGTGAGGCAGGTGTCGCTCACTGAGGAGATCACGCGGGCACGCGAGCGGGCCACGGAGGAGGCCGGCGTGACGATCGACCGGCTGGCGGCGGTCGCGGCGCGGCTCGGGATGCGCAAGACGTCCGCCGACCTGGCCGAAGCCGGCTCGGGTCTGCGCTCCGAGCTCTTCAAGATCATCGTGGCGGGCCGCTTCAAGGTCGGCAAGTCGACGCTGCTCAACGCGCTGCTCGGTCGAACGACGCGCCCGGTCGTGGAGCTGGGCTCGGGTCAGGGCCCCATGCCGGTCGACGACCTGCCCACCACCGCGACCCTTAGCCGCATCAGCTACGCCGACGAGCCGTTCGTGCGGATGTGGCGGCTCGACGGGACCTACGAGGACTGGTCGCTCGGGCGCTACCTGCGCGAGTCCACGGTGCGCGACAGCGAGGCCGACAACCAGGCGTTCTTCCGCGATGTGCGCGAGTTCGAGGTCGGTTTTCCGGCCGAGCTCTGCCAGGCGGGCGTCGTGATGTTCGACTCGCCCGGCACCTCGGATGTGCCGCAGCGCACCCAGTTGACGCTGCTGGCGCTCAACGAGTGCGATGCCGCAATCGTCGTCTACCGCAGCGACGTCCTGGCCGGCCAGGACGAGCGCGACTTTACCGCCCAGATCGAGGCGAGCGGCATCCGCCTCTTCACCGTCGTCAACATGCACAACGTGAACACCCCGACCGAGCGGCTCCGCCGCTTCACCTGGGATCGGCTGGTGACGTCGATGCGCAACGGGCCGGAGTACACGCCCGACGCCGATTTCGCCGCCTACGACATCTACTTCGTCAACGCCCGGGCGGCCCAGGAGGCGAAGTACACGCGCAACGCCGCCCTGGCCGGGGAGTCGGGCCTGGCGCTGCTCGAAGAGCGCCTGGGCGACTTCCTGGTGAAGGAGCGCCAGTACGTCCACCTCCAGCGGTACATCAAGCTGGCGGACAGCCTGAGCATGGCGATCGAGCAGGCTATCGCCCAGCGGCGCGCCGGGCTGACGCAGGACGTGGCGCAGCTCCAGGCCCGGTTCAGCCAGATCCAGCCACAGCTCGAGACGATCCGGGCCAAGCCCGACCACCTGCCGCCGATCTTCGAGCGCTACCGCGCCGTGGCGCAGCGCGAGCTCTCGGCCAGCTTCGAGCTGATGATCGCCCGGCTGCGCCAGGAGCTGCCGCACGAGCTCAAGCGGCACCCCCTCCTGCCTGAGGGAGGTCGCAACGCTGTCAGGGATCGCGTCATGCCGATCCTCCAGCAGCGCAAGCTCTGCGAGGTGGCGCTGCAGCACGCCAACGCGCTCATCACCCAGCGGCTCAACGAGTGGAGCGAGGGGCCGGCCCGCGAGATCCTCACGCGCGTGCTCGAGGGGCTGCTCGACGAGGTGCACGACGAGATCGATGCCATCGAGCGTGATTTCGCCGAGGTCAGCCTCCACCTGACCGGCTGGGGGATCGACCTGATTGCGCCCCAGAGCGGCATGCGCACCTCCGATCGGGTGCTCTGGAGCATCATCGGGCTGGCCGGCGGCGGCATCGGCGGCTTGATCGCGGGCAACGTGGGCGGCTGGCGCGGCGCGGTCGGCGCCGTTGCCTCGAACTGGGTGGCCTTCCTCGTCCTGACGACCCTGTCGGTACCGGGCATCATCCTGTTGCCGGCGCTGTTCGCGATTGCGCTGGTCGGCGGCGGTGTGGCGGGCGGCCTGAAGATCGAGGAGTCCGTGCGCGAGCGGGTCGCCGAGGAGGTCGATCAGGGGCTGCGCGGCGCGCCGGCGGAGGCGGCACCGCGCCTGGCCAGCGCGATGCACGACATCTTCGGCCGGGTCGAGGCCGAGGTCATGCAGCAGGTGCTGGACTACGTTGATGCCGAGGAGCGCAACATCCGGCTGATGGTCGAGCTGAACCGCCAGAGCCACGAGGAGAAAGCCCGCGCCCTGGCCGAGCTCGAATCGGCCGCGGCCGAGACCGGCGCGCTCCGCCAGGCGCTGCGCGAGGCCGACGTGCGCGTCAAGCAGACGGCGTGACCGCAAGGGTAGACTGATGGGACCGAGCATGAGCACGCATGTGGCCGGCGCCGCATCGGTGTCGCGGGGCCAGCTCCCCGACGCCGGTGCGCCGGCCGGCCCGGCGACCGCCGGGTCGGAGGCCGTGGCGACCCGCGACGGGTGGGCCGGTGTCGATGGCCCGGCTCCCGGCGGCTGCCCGACGGGGTTGGACTCGCGCTGGCTGGCGGCGCTCGGCGACATCGTGGCCGAGCTCGCACCGCTCGACCCCGAGGGCGCCCGCACGCTGCGGGATCTCGCCACGCGCCTGACGCGGCCCGAGGCCGTGGTCGCCTTCGCGGGCCACTTCAGCGCCGGGAAGTCGTCGATCATCAACGCCGCGCTCGGTCGAGCGCTCCTGCCGGTCGGCGAGCTGCCCGAAACCGGCGCGCTCTGCGAGTTGCGCGCCGGCAGCGTCGACTCCGCCGAGGTCGTCGAGGCCGGGGTGACGCGCGCCATCCCGTGTACCACCGACGCGATTCGGGCGGCGCTCGGCGTGCTCCGACCCGACGGCGCGCCCAACCCTACGCTGCCAGGCGTCGAGCGCGTGCGCCTCCAGGTCGGGCGCGCCGTGCCCGGTCTGCCGGGCGGTGACGGGAGCGCGTCGGGAGCCGCCGGGCCGGCGGTCGGGAGCCACCCGCCCGCGGACCCGTGGGCGCCGGAGCTCCCCGGCATCCCGCCCCGCGCCGTCTGGCTGGACTGTCCCGGGATCAACGATGCGTCGGCGACGCTGCCGCGGGCGCGGGCCGCGCTGGCGGAGGCAGACGTCGTCATCTGGGTCCTCGCCTCGCGGCAGTTCCTCTCCGAGACGGAGCTGGCGTGGCTCGCGACGTTCTGGCGCGAGCGAGGTGGGGCTGCCTCGCGGCTGCTGCTGAATGCCTTCCTGCCCGAGCCCACGGCCGACGCGTGGAAGCGCTTCCTGGCCGAGCAATTGCCCCGGCACCGGCAGAAGCTCCTCGATTACTGCGCCGGCCTAGGCCTCGACGCGCCGCACCTCGTGGCGGTCTCGGCGTCGGGCGGTGACGCGGATTTCGGGCTGGCGGACCTGCGGGGGCTGCTGGCGGCGCTGCACGGCCCTGACGCAGCCTCTATTCGGCGCGCCCGCGCCGCCCGTGCCGTCGGTGCGCTGCAATCCCTCGATGTCCGGTTGCAGGGGCTGATCCACGAGCTGGCGGAACGTTGGCGCATGCGCATCGAGCAGGCGGAGGCGGCCGACCAGGCCGCGCGGGAGTGGCGCGCCGAGATCGAGCGCGCGCTCACGCCGATCGTGGATGGCTACCTGGCCCAGTGGCGCGCCGCCGTGCGCGCCGCGGTCGACCGGATTGCGGCGCGCGCGAACGGCCCAGGCGCCGATCCGACGGCCAGCCTGAACGCGGCGATCCGGTCGACCGCGGCGGAGCAGACGCGGGCGCTGGCCGGCCGCGTCGCCTGGGCGCTCGGCCCGGAAGACGCGGCCGGGCTTGTGGGCTGGCTCGAACCGGTGCCGGTCGGGGTGGTGCCGGAGCGGGAGCCGTTCGGCGTCGCCCACGGGGCGCTGGTGGCTGCGGCGGCGTTCGGGCTCGGCCTGCTGTTCGCGCTGCCGTGGCGCGGCGGTGGCTTCGTCGTCGGCGTGGTGCTCGGCGCGGCGATCGCGTTCGTGGCGGTCCACGCCTACCTCCGGGCTCGCCGCCTCGCCGGAGAGCGCCTGGCCCTGCGGCAGAGCGCCGAAGCCGCGGTCATGCACTTGGAGGCCCGCCGCGGCGAGATCATCGCGTGCCTGGCCGCCGCCGCAACTGGGCGCGAGTCCGGTCCGGCCTCGCCCGGGGAGGTGGCGGAGGCTACCGCATCGCTGGCGGCGCGCATCGAGATGATCAACCGCCTGCGCGCCCGGTTGGCTGGGCTCGCGCGGGCAGCGGCAGCCGAGGCGGCGGCACCCGCGCCTGGGCTGCTGCCCCATCCCGCGACCGGCCGGCCGGAGCCCGTCGCCCTGCCGCGCCTGGCCGTTGAGGTCGGGCAGTGCGGCCGCCAGGCCGGGCCTGACCCGCGTCGAGCGGACGCGGGTACGTCGGCGGACGGCGTGGGCGGCGGATCGGAGCGTCGCGTGCCGCCGGGGCGCGCAACTGGCTGAGGCGGGAGGAGTTGTGAACGGATTTGGCATCGACCTGGTGGAGCGCCTGGTTGCGATCTGCGTGCACGAGGGCGAGGCGGGCAGCGGCGCGCTCGGCTCGGTCGGCGACGGCCGACGGCGCCTGGTCCCGCGGGCGACCTTCGCTGCCCCGGCTGCCGAGCCGGACGGCAACCACGAGCGCGGGGCCGAGGAGCCGCCCGCCGCGACCACACCGGATCGGCACGAGGCGGCAGCCGGGCAGCCTGCGCTCTGGACGCACCTGCACCGCCGCCTGTGCGACTTTCTCGGTGGGATCGCACCGGACCCGGAGAGCGGGTACCAGATTGCCGTCGCCCCGTCGCCCGCGGCCGATCCGGCCGCCGTCGCGGCAGCGGCGCGGGCGGGCGGGTTGTCGCACGTCGTGCTCGTGCCCGCGACCGATGCCCTGCTGTGCCGGTGGCTGGCAGCGGAGCTCGGCGATCCGGGGGTTCTGGCGGAGCCGATCGAGCGCATCGTCGCGGTGGTCGCGGCCGGCGATGCCTCGACGTCGGTCGCAGCCTACCGCGTGACCATCGCCGCTACGGCTATCGCCGCTCGGGCTGTGGCTCGAGAAACAACGGGTAGATTGGATCCGGGGAGATCAGAGGCCCGCGGCTGGACGCCGGCGCTCGTCGTCAAGGCGCCCGGCCGGATCGAGGCGATCCCGGTCGGCCTGCTCCACCTCACCGACCGTTTGCTCGAGGCTCTGCGTGGCCGGCTGACCGAGCTGGTGGCGGGTCGCGACGACGAGCTGCTGGCCGCCACCATCGAGTTCGGCGCGCGCCTGCGCGATGTGCCGGCCGGGCGCGCCATCGCCTGGTCGGGCCCACTGCGCGATCGCCTGCACACGCCGCTGCGCCTCTCACGCC
>JBHOQZ010000267.1:0-3626 GCA_042408635.1 Chloroflexota bacterium | reverse complement strand
CGGTCGGGGTCGGTGGCGAGGTAGATCGCATCGGCGGTCTTGGCGGTCTCGCGCAGCCGCTTGACAACGTCCTTCTTCTTTTCGGGGATGACGTAGCGCGGCGTGAAGCCGTGCTCGATATCCACGCCCAGGCGGTTCTCGGGCAGATCGCGGACGTGCCCGACCGAGGCCAGGACGTGGAAGCGGTTGCCGCGCTTGAACCCCTGCAAATACTTGCCGACCGTGGCCGCCTTGGCGGGCGACTCCACGATCACGAGATTGTTCTTTACCATTGCGTGCGTATAGCCTTTGCTCTTTCGTCAGCCCCCGGGCGCGCCGGTCGGACTCGTTCCCTATCCTATGCGCCGCCTCGCGGGAGCGTCAACCACCCGGGTGGGGCCCACCAAACAATTCTGTCGGGGAAGCGACGGTGCGGGGGTGACGAACCGGAGAGGACGGGGGGTAAACGCGATGCGCGATACCGCGTGCCGCGCGACTCTGGCGGGCGGGCCTGCTCTGCCGACTCCACCTGCCTACATGATAGCACACGCCTCCGTCGACCGGGCCTCGTCCCCGTCGCGCGCCAGCCGGACGAACGAGTCGAAGGTATAGGCCGCGAGCACCGCCGCCAGCAGCAGGCCGCGCCAGCCGTCGCGCCACCCCTCCAGCGCCACGTAGCGCCGGTGAAACTCGCGCAGCGGCTGGAGCACGAACCGGTGCGGCAGCGGCCGCACCCCCTCGGCGCGCAGCCGCCGCGCCTCCAGCCGGCTGTAGGCGGCCTGCTTGCGCAGGAGCTGCGCCGGGTGCGTGTAGTTGTGGTGGATGAGGGGCTGGCGCAGGCGCCCGGCCGCCCCGGCCAGCCGCACCACCTCGTGCACCGGCCGCGCCTCGTCGTAGCGGGCGCGGCCGACGCGCAGCAGCCGGAGCTGGTAGTCCGGGTACCAGCCGCCGTGGCGGACCCAGCGGCCGAGGATGAGGTTGCGGCGCGGGACGGCGAAGCCGTCGATCCCGGGCGGCGCCGACCGGGCGGCGGCACGCACCTCGGCCGCCAGCGCGGGCGTCACCCGCTCGTCGGCGTCCACGAACAGGGTCCACTCGGTGCGGGCGAGGTCGAGCGCGGCGTTGCGCTGGCGCGGGAAAGTGTCGAACGGGCGCCGTTCCACGCGCGCGCCCGCTCGGCGAGCCAGCTCGACCGTGGCGTCGCGGCTGCCGCCGTCGAGCACGAGGCGCTCGTCGGCCCAGGCGAGCGCGGCAAGGCAGGCGGTGATGTGCCGCGCCTCGTCGCGGGCGATCACCGCCGCGGTGATGCGCTCGGGCACTGGGCCGCGGGCTAGAAGACGATCACCGAGCGCAGCGTCTCGCCGCGCTCCATCGCCGCGAACGCCTCCTCGGTGTCCTCGAGCTTGATGCGGCGCGTGACGAGCCCGTCGAGGTCGAGCCGCCCCTGCTGGTAGAACTGCGCCAGCAGCGGGAAGTCGCGCGTCGGCAGGCAGTCGCCGTACCAGCTCACGCGGAGCGCGCCGCCGAGGTCGAAGAACCTGGGCATGGGCAGCTCGAGGACGCTGGTCGGTCCGCCGACCGAGACGCCGATCAGCACGCAGGTGCCGGCCAGGTCGCGGCAGAAGAGCGCCGTGTTGAGCGTGTCGGCGCGGCCGACCGCCTCGAACGAGTAGTTAACGCCGAAGCCGCCGGTCAGCTCCTTGATACGCGCGACCGGGTCGGTGGTGCGCGCGTCGATGACGTCGGTGGCGCCGAACTGCTTCGCCCATTCGAGCTTGTTGGCTGCGATGTCGACGCCGATGATCTGCCGGGCGCCCGCGATCCTGGCCCCCTGGATCACGCTGATGCCGACGCCGCCGCAGCCGATCACCGCCACGCTGCTGCCGGGGCGCACGCCCGCGCTGTAGAGCGCGGCGCCCACACCCGTCATCACGCCGCATCCGATCAGGCAGGCTTGCGCGGGCGGCACGTCGCGCGAGACCGGCACTGCCTGCCCGGCCGCCACGACCGTGTGGGTGCAGAAGGTGCCGATGCCCAGCACCGGGGTGAGGGTGATGCCGTCGGTGGTGCGCATGCGCGGCTGGGCGTTGAGGCTGGCGGCGCACAGGTGCGGCTGGCCGATCAGGCAGAAGCGGCACTGCCCGCACGGGGCGCGCCAGGCGAGCACGACGTACTCGCCCACCTCGGGGCGCGTCACGCCCGGCCCGACCGCCTCGACGACCCCCGCGCCCTCGTGCCCGAGCAGGAACGGGAAGCCTGGCCAGGTGCCCTGCTTGACGTGGAGGTCGGTGTGGCAGACGCCGCTCGCCTCGATCCGCACCAGCACCTCGCCGGGCCCCGGCGGATCGATCAGGAACTCCTCGACCTCGGCCGGCTTGCCGGCCTCGCGCGCGATCACACCCTGTGCGGTCGTCGCCATCTTCGTCTCCTTCCTCGCTCTCCACGCCGTTCGTCGGCCCGCCCCGATTGTCTCACACCCCGTGCGCACCGGCACGCCCCGGGCGACGCCCTGCCGCCCGGGGCTACCCTGGGGCTACAATGGGGGGAAAGGCGGCAGGTGCGCGGCGGCGCCGGTTCGCGCCACAGGCGAGCCGTGCGGAGGAGGGCAAGGTGAGCAGGGGCGAGCGCGTCCGCTTTGTCTTCGATCCGGCGTTCCAGACGTACGACTTCGGCTCCGAGCACCCGCTGCGCCCCGAGCGCACGCTGCTGCTGGCCGACCTGCTCGCCGAGGCGGGGCTCTGGCAGACCGACGGCGCCGAGCACATGCGCCCCGTGCCGGCCACCGACGAGGAGCTGCGCCTCGTCCATACCGACGCCTACATCCGCACCGTCAAGGAGTTGAGCGCGCCGGGCAGCGCCCCGCCCTGGTACGGCCGCGAGCACGGCTTCGGTCCGGGCGACAACCCGCCGTTCCCCGGCATGCACGAGGCGAGCGCGCTGGTCGCCGGCGGTTCGCTCCAGGCGGCGCGCGCCATCATGCGCGGGGAGATCGACCACGCCTTCAACGCGGCCGGCGGGCTCCACCACGGCATGCCCGACCGCGCCTCCGGCTTCTGCATCTACGACGACCCCGCCATCGCGATCGCGGACGCCGTGCGGGAGGGCGCCCGCGTCTTCTACGTCGACTTCGACGCCCACCACGGGGATGGCGTCCAGTGGATCTTCTACGAGGATCCGCGCGTCTTCACCCTCTCCTTCCACGAGTCGGGGCGCTACCTCTTCCCGGGGACGGGGGATGTCACCGAGCTGGGGCACGGCCCCGGCTTCGGCTACGCCGTCAACGTGCCGGTGCAGCCCTACACGCAGGATGAATCCTGGCTCGAGTGCGTCCGCACGGTGCTGCCGCCGCTGGTCGCCCGCTTCCGGCCGGACCTGATCGTGAGTGTCCATGGCTGCGACACCCATCGCTGGGACCCGCTCACGCACCTGGCACTGAGCGTCGAGGCGATGCGCGAGCAGGCCCGCCTCGTCCACGAGCTCGCGCACGCGCACTGCGGCGGGCGGTGGCTGGCGCTGGGCGCGGGTGGCTACGACCCGTACCGCGTCAACTCGCGCGGCTGGGGGCTGCTCTGGGCGGAGATGGCGGGGCGCGCGGTGCCCGAGCGGTTGCCCGAGAGCTGGCGCGAGCGCTGGCAGGCCGGCTGCCC
>JBHOQZ010000551.1:0-1899 GCA_042408635.1 Chloroflexota bacterium | reverse complement strand
GAGGCCCTGGTGGGTGTTAGCGTGGCGGCACTCGCGCGCGACGACGATGTCGGCCTCGGCGAAACCCTGCTCGATGTCCCCGCGCGTGAAGTGGGCCTCGTCCACCACGTTGCGCGGGCGCGTGGCGCTGGCCTCGGTGGTCGTGGCGACGGTGGCGTGCGCCTGCTTCTCCGCCTCGGCGGCCTCGTCGAGCGCCTCGACCACTCGGATGCCGATCGCGTCGGGCGCCATCGACTGCTCGGGCTCGATCATGACCGGCAGCGGCTCGTACTCGACGTCGATGAACGCGAGCGCGTCCTCGGCGATGTGCGGTGTCTCGGCCAGCACAGCCGCCACCGGCTGCGAGTGGAAGGTCACCTTCTCGATGGCGAGCGGGGTGTGGGCGCGCGAGGAGAGGTCCTTGTGGTAGCCGGTCAGCGTCTCACCGGTGGCGACGAGGTGGACACCCGGCAGCGCCTCGGCGCGGCTCGTGTCGATGCGCACGATGCGGGCGTGGGCGTGGGGGCTGCGCAGGATCTTGCAGTGGAGCTGGCCGGGCAGGTTGAGGTCGGCGATGTAGACCGAGCGGCCTGTGACCTTGTCCGGCGCGTCCTTGCGCGGCAGCGGCTTGCCGATGACGCTGTACTGCTCGTGGGTCGCGGTCATGGCGATCTCCTCCTAGTCGTCGGCGACCACGGTCGACGTCTGCCCGGTCGTACCCGCGGGCCGGTGGCCGGCGGCGGCGAGCTCACGCGCGGCGTCGCGGATGGCGGCCATGATCTTGGTGTAGCCGGTGCAGCGGCAGAGGTTGCCGGCGATGGCGAAGCGGATCTCCTCATCGGTCGGGGTGGGATTACGGACGAGCAGCGCCTTGGCGGCCATGATCATCCCCGGGATGCAGAAGCCGCACTGGACGGCGCCGTGCTCGATGAACGTGCGCTGGAGCGGGTGCAGGTGCTCGGCGCTGCCGATCCCCTCGATCGTGGTGATCGCGCGCCCGTCCATTTCCACCGCCAGTGCCAGGCACGAACTGATCTGGCGGCCCTCGACGATCATCGTGCAGGCGCCGCAATCGCCGGTGCCGCAGCCCTCCTTGCTGCCGGTGAGGCCGAGCTGGTCGCGCACGACCTCGAGCAGCGTCTGGCGCGGCTCGACCTCGGTCGTGTACGGGGTACCGTTGACAGTCAGTGTGACCCTGTGCTTCATTCTTCCGCTCCTCTGGGCTACTCGCGTCAGCCGCCGGCTCTCATCCAGCCATGGTTGCTCGGGCCGAAGGCCCGAGTGCCACCGCCGCACGAGGTGTGCCGCATTGTAGCAGTCCCCGGCCCGCGGCCGTGGGAATCCGGGCGGCAAGCATCGGCGACCACCGGGAGCGGGACCGCTGCAGGGACAGCGCGGGCGCTGTCGGCGGCGCGCGGCAGGCAGGCACGGGACTTGCGGCAGGGTAGGCGCCCTGGGCCGGTTGCCTTGCCAGAACGACGAGCCGTTGTGTAAGATGGTCCTACCTCTCCAATGCGGGGTGCGGACCGAAACTCGGCAGCGAAAGCAACGGGGCTTGTTGACCGGACAAGCCCCGTTTGCCTGTCAGCAGAGAAAGGGGTACCTGAACTATGGCGATGCTGCGCGTGATGGGCTCGTGCGGTGACACGAAGGTCGTGTGGGACGAGCGCAAGGTGGTCGAGGGCGATCCGGAGGCCCTGGCCGCGGTCCGCGAGGCCGAGCGCCTGTTCCGCGAGAACCGCGCCCGCGGTGCGACCGCGTTCCGCGTCAAGCCCAACAATGAACCCGCCGAGCGGATCGACGAGTTCGATCCCCAGGCCGAGCACATCGTCGTCGTCCCGCGGATCGCCGGCGGCTAGTTCAGCGCCACCCGGACACCCGGGGTGGTTAGGGGGCGCGGCCGCCGCGCCGCCGCACGCG
>JBHOQZ010000544.1:0-4428 GCA_042408635.1 Chloroflexota bacterium | reverse complement strand
GGAAGGCGAGCCCCATCAGCGTGACGGCGACCGAGAAGCCGACCCAGACGACCTGCTCGGCCGGCCAGACCTCCAGCAACCGGTCGGCGCCGCGTTCTCCCGCGTGCAGGCGCGGCGCGCCGCCACGGCCGGCGTGGCGCGGTCCGCGGTGGCGGTGCGCGGCGGGCGCAGCGACCGGTTGCTGGAGGTCTGGCCGGCCGAGCAGGTCGTCTGGGTCGGCTTCTCGGTCGCCGTCACGCTGATGGGGCTCGCCTTCCTCGTCTTCGTCAACACGCCCAACGCCCAGATCGTGCCGCCGCTCTTGATGATGCTGTCGACGCTGCCCGTGCTGCTGCTGGGGGGCGGCTCGGTTCAGGCGGGTGAGCCGGGTCTGGTGCGGGTGACCCCGGCGCTGCCGCCGCGCGTGATGCTCTGGTGGCCGGTGCTGCTGGTGGTGGCGATGCTCGGCCCGTTCTTCCTGTACTGGAACGTGGTCCCGCTCGGCACGGACGTGCTCTACCGCAAGGCGGCCAGCGTGCAGACGCGGGCGCGGAGCCTGCCGGCGAACGACATCGTGCAGCGCGGCGCGGCGCTGCTCCAGGCGACGGGCGCCTACCGCGACGTGGTGCTGGCGCTGCCGCACGAGGACTGGTACTACTTCTTCCTGGCCGATGCGTTCGTCGACCTGGCCCAGCTCCGCCCGGTCGTGACTAACGCGATGATCCCGTTCACCATCACTTGGGACGATGCGATGTTCACGCCGCTGAGCACGCTAGCCCAGGCGGGGCGCGCCGAGCTGATGCTGTCGGCGCAGGCGGTGCTCCAAGAGATGGTCGACCTGCGGCCGGCGAACGCGAACTACAACGCACAGCTCGCGCGCCACTACGTGAAGCTGGCGACGCAGGTGGGCGACGCCTCGGCGCCGGTGCTGGCCGTGGCGTTCTACGAGCGCGCCGTCGAACTGGCGCCCTACCACGTGGTCTACCGCATGGAGCTGGCCGACCTCTACGGCTCGATGCGCCGCTACCAGGACGCGCTGGCGATGAGCGACAGCGCCGTCGCGCGTGACCCGCTCTACTGGCGGGCCCACTGGGGCCGCGCGCTCGCCCTCGAGAAGCTGGAGCGGCCGCAGGATGCGCTGGCCGCCGCGAAGCAGGCCCAGCAGTTGTTCGCCGCGCGCTACGATGTCGCCACGCCCGACGAGCAGCGCCTCGTCAACGAGACGGTGCAGCGCCTCGAAGAGGCACTTGCGGGCGGCGGACGCTGAGCCACCGATCGACGGACGGTCAACCAGGACGGGGCCTGGCCTCGAACCAGCCGGGTGGCGGCTGCGCGGGGCCGGGCCCCGCCGCGTCGCGACGCGGGCCGGTCGATCTCGGCGGGCACTTGACCATCGTGCAGGTGACGCGCGGTCACGAGCGCAGCGACGAGGGCCCGGCGCGACCGCCGGGCAGGGGAAGGAGAGGTACGGCGTGTTCGAGTTGCTCAAACAGCTCTGCGAAATCCCGGGTCCGGCCGGCAACGAGGCGCGGGTGCAGCGGTTTCTGGCCGAGCGCTGGCGGGGGCGGGCGCGCGAGGTGCGCATCACCGACGTCGGCAACCTGATCGCGCACGTGGGCGGCCGCGGCGACGGACTGCTGCTCGTGGCCCACGCCGACGAGATCGGCCACGTCGTCAAGAGCATCACGCCCGACGGCTTCCTCGCCATCGCGCATGGCGGGCGGGATCTGACCGGCCGGCCGCCGCTGCGCGGGGGGCTGATGACGCCGCTGGGTCAGGCGGAGCTGGTGGTCGGCGACGGCGATGTCCTCGAGGAGGGCATCTACACGAGCGTGACCGGCCACATCACCACGCCCAACCAGCGCGAGCAGACCCGCCTCGAATGGAACGATTTGCTGGTCGACATCGGTGCCACTAGCCGCGACGACGTGCTGGCGCGCGGCGTGCGCGTCGGCTCACGGGTGATCTGGAACCCGCCCACCCGGCGGAAGGGTCCGCTCATGTGGGGCAAGGCGATGGACGACCGGGCGCCGCTGCTGGTGCTCGACCAGCTCCTCGAGCGCGTCGACCCCGACCGCCTCCAGTTCGACCTCTGGCTCGGCTCCTCGGTGATGGAGGAGATCGGGCTGGTGGGAGCCGCCTCGATCAACCGGGAGATCGGCAGCCGCTACGGCGTGGCGATCGACGTGGGTCCGACGGGCGACTACCCGCTGGTGGACGACCGCGACGTGCCGGTGAAGCTCGGCGGCGGCCCGATCCTGGTCCACAAGGACACCATGCACTACAACCGCCGGATCATGCGCGGCCTCCAGGCGGCGGCCGAGGCGGCCGGCGTGCCCTACCAGGACGCCATTTACTCGCAATACGGCTCGGATGCCGGCGAGCTGATGCGCCAGGGCACGGCCGCCGGCCTGCTCTGCATCCCGACGCGCTACACCCACAGCCCGCACGAGATGGTCCACGAGCGCGACCTCGAGCAGACGATCGCGCTGCTCGAGGCGTTCGTCACACGCCCGCTGCCCGAGTAGCGCCAGGACCCTGGCCCGGCGGGCGGCGGCCTATTCGCTGCTGCCGCTCGGCTCGCCGGCGATGCCGGAGGCGTGGCTGCCCACGGTGTAGAAGATCTGGACCGAGACCCAGTCCGGTGGGATCTGCACGTGGACCGCGCCCTCGACCATCTGCTGCGTGTTTTTGGGTACGTTGCGCTCGGTCCAGGTGTAGACGAGGCGGCCGTTGACGTCGGTCTCGCCAACTGGCTCGGGGAGCCCCTTGAAGGGGCAGGGTGTGCCGAGCCGGCAGTCCCGCTCGAAGGTGACCTTGGCGCCGACGATCGGCTGGCCGAAGGCGTTCATGGCGGAGACGTCGAGCCGCATGAGCCACTCGGTGGGGTAATACACGTCGGGTTTGCCGGTGACGCCGGCACGGATTACGTTGCCGCGGCCGTCGATGACGCCCTCCGACCGGACCGTCCCTACCGACGGCCCAGCCAGAACGAGCAGCGTGACACAGAGCGCGCCCAGCGCGCGCGCAGCGAGAGGCATAATTTCCCTCCTTGCGTCCCGTTGGGTCACCTCGGTGGGAGTGTACGGTGTGGGTGGGGGGTACGTCCCGCAGTTTTGATGCAGTTTTGGCGCGTTGACGCTGTCTGCGGCCCTCGATATGATGGCCGGTGAGCAGACGCCATGCTCTTGCCTGCGCGCCCTGCATCTGCCGCACCCACCGCAGCCGAGATTGCAAGGGGGGAACGAGCCACCGATGCATTACCTGCAGCAGTACATCGTCGAGGAATACATCGAGGAGTACAACGAGGGACGGTTGAGCCGCCGCGACCTGGTCAAGCTCGTGACCGCGATCGCGGGCTCGGCGGCGGCCGCCTCTATCCTCGACGCTGTGCCGGTGCGCGCGGAGCCCGAGCCGGCCCCGTCGAAGCAGGCCACCGGTCCTGGCATCACCGTCAGCCCGGACGACCCCGACATCACCGCCTATCCGGTGCGGGTGCCAGCCCGCGACGGCGCGCAGTTGATCGGGTATCTGTCAATGCCCAAGGGCCAGGGGCCGTTCCCGGGCGTGCTCGTTATCCACGAGAACCAGGGGCTGCTCGAGCACTTCCGCGACGTCACCCGCCGGTTCGCCAAAGCCGGGTACGCGTCGATCGTTATCGACTTGCTGTCGCGGCAGGGTGGGGCGGAGTCGATCGCCGCGGCGATCGAGCGCTCCTCGCTCATCGGCCAGCTTCCGCCCGATCAGATGCTCAGCGACGAGCTCCAGGCGCTCGAATACCTGAAGAACCTGCCACGCATGCGGCCCGACCGGATCGGCGCCACCGGCTACTGCTTCGGAGGGGGCATGTGTTGGCGGGTGGCGATCGCCGCGCCCGACCTGAAGGCTGCGATTCCGTACTACGGCGCTGTTCCGCCCGCGCAGGACGTGCCGCGGATCCAGGCGGCGGTGCTGGCGTTCTACGCCGCCAATGACCCGCGCATCAACGCCGGCATCCCCGGGATCGAAGAGGCGATGCGGCGCAACAACAAGATTTTTGAGTATCGGATCTTCCCGAACAGCTTCCATGGCTTCTTCAACGATACGCGCGGCGAGACGATGAATCTGCAGGCGGCGCGCGAGTCATGGGAGATGTCGCTGGCGTGGTTCGGCCGCTACCTGCGGTCGTAGCGCTCCGGGCGAGGGTGGGGCAAGGCGGTTGGCCGTCAGGCGAACCACTGCCCTGCTGCCGCACGTTACGGCCCGATCTCGAAAGGCTGGGTCTGCCGTGGCCGAGATCGTCAACAGCATCGTGATCGAGCGGCCGGTTGAGGCGGTATTCGACTTCGTTGCCGACCTGCGCAATCACGAGCGGATGCTGCCCTCGACCTACACCGACTACCGGGTCGTGTCTGCCAGGCCGACCGGGCCGGGTGCGCGCATGGAGTACAAGATCGGCCTGATGGGCAA
>JBHOQZ010000542.1:0-1098 GCA_042408635.1 Chloroflexota bacterium | reverse complement strand
CTCGCCGCTGGCAGCCGGCCCCTTCACCATCTTGCTGAGCGACCCGTTCGCGGTCCCCGCCGGGACGGCGGCGCTTTCGCTGACCATCGACATTCAATGCTACGTCATTTGGGGGGGCACACTCTCGAACGCGGACGGCGCGCCGCTGCGAGCGCCGGCGACGCTGCTCGTGGAGCACATGCCCGATGGCCAGAGCATGCAGGCCGTCCTCTTCCCTCCCGGCTCGGCCGGCAGCGCGAGCCCGTCGCTCAGCTATTCGCTCTGTGCCAGCGGCGGCTACAATCTGCGCCTCGACGAGCCCGGCTACGTCTCCCGCTCGGCCGGTGGCAATGTGACCGCCTATCCGGCGGTGACGCTCCAGGTGAGTGTGCTCGCCGGCGGAAGCCCGGCCACCGGCGCGACGGTGAGCATCCTGGCGCCGGGCGGGGCAAGGAAGCTTGGCGACGCCGCGCCCGGCGCCGCTGCCGGAACCTACACGCTCGGCGTGCTGCCGAACGTGACCTATCTCGTTCAGGCCAGCCTGCCCGGCTACGCGCCGGTGGCCAAGCAGATAACCACCGGCACCACCTCGCCGGTGACGGTGGCGCTGGATCTCTCGGCGCTCGATTCGGTAACGGTGAGCGGCACGGTGAGCGGGCTGAGCGCGGGGACGGTCACCCTCGCGCCGGCCGGCGCCGGCTATGCGCCGGTGAGCGTGCCCATTACCGGCAGCGGCGGCACGGGCAGCTTCACCGCGCACGTTACGCCGGGCATCTATGCCGTGCGCGTGGATGGCCCCGGCGCGGCTGTCGAGCCCCAGGTGGTCGACCTGCGCGCGGCCGCCGGCAGCACCGTGCCGCTGAGCCTAAGCAACGGCGCTTCGCCGGGAACGATCGCTGGCACGGTCACGGCCGCCTTCAGCCTCAGCGGCGGCGCGGCCCCCGCACCCGCCGGCGGCGCGGTGGTGGAGGCGATCGATCGCACCGGGCTGGTGGCCGCGAGCCTGACGACGGCGCCCGACGGCTCGTATCGCCTCTCGGTCGCGCCCGGCACGTACCTCGTCAGCGTGCGCTTCACCGGCTACGCCGTGACCGAGATCGAGGACGTGGCCGTGGCCGC
>JBHOQZ010000541.1:0-8512 GCA_042408635.1 Chloroflexota bacterium | reverse complement strand
GTGCCCCCGGGGGGGGCCGCCGGCCGCGTCTGCCATAGGCCGCCCACCCAGCAGCCGCCCGCCGACGGGACTACCCGGCCTCATTCCACAATGTCCATCAGCCTCCCCGACGCACGTGTCGGGTGTGATGGCACCCCCTTCAGACGGCCCGCGTAGGATCTGGTTCCACAACCCCAACGGTCGGCGCGGGATCGAGTCGGGCCCGACTCGCTCGGCCGGCTGTAAGGTTGGCCGGCGTCTGGTATAGTGCCTGGCATGGGCTGGATCCGCCTCGCCTTGCGGGGGGCGCCGCGCTTCGGGCGCGACGGCAAGGCGGTCGAGGTCCGCGGCGCCAAGGCCGTGGCCCCCTTGCCCTGCTCGCCGACGCCGCCGCGCCGGTCGCCCGCACGCAGCTGCGCGATCTGCTCTGGCCCGAGAGCGCGCCCGATGCCGCCGAGGCGTGGTTCCGGCGCGGCCTGGCCGCGGCCGAGCGCCACGGTGTGCGCGAGATGGTCGCGGGCCGGCGTGTCGAACGACACGAGCGGAGGTGACCATGAGCGGGCGTGTGCGCGACCTGAGCCGGCTCAGGCGGCTGACCGACTTGGCGGGCGAGCCGGAGGCGCAGGCGCGCCAGGCGCTCGGAATCGTCGAGCGCGAGCGGAGCCTCGAGTTGTTGCTGCCGGCGCTCGACGTCCTGGCCCGCCAGCCGCCGCCGGAGGCGCGGCCCGTCCTGCTGGCCCGCTACGTCGAGTGGGAGCGGGCGGGGAAGCGCGGGGACGTCGGCGGCCACGTGCGCGCGCCGATCCTGCGGGCGCTCCGCCCGCTCGCCCTGCCTGAGGACGTGCCCTTGATCGAGCGGGCGGTTACCGCCTACGAATTCAAGCCGCTGGACGGGGAGGTGGCGCACCCGCTGCGTGCCGCCGGGCTGGTCGTGCTGGCCGACCTCGACCCCGAGCTGGCCGGCTACCACGCCGCGCGCCTCCTCGACGACGCGCACACGGCGCGCATGTCGGGCGAGCCGGCCGTCACCGCCGCGCGGGTGCTGGCGGTCGTGGGCCAACCGCTCCCGCTCTACGGCTACGCGCTGCGTGGCCCGGCGCTCGGCAACCCGGTCGCGGACGTTCCCTGGCTACCCCACCCCGACGTGCTGGGCGAGTGCCTGCGCCAGCTCACGGCGCTGCCGCGCTCGCTGCTGCGCCCGCTCGTGGCGCGCTACACCGACGCGCGCAATCCGCTGGCGGTCGGTAGCGTGCTGGCCGGGCTGGTCGACCTCGTGCTCCACCACCCGCACCGCGCCGACGTCTTCGACCTGCTGCTCGACCTGCTGCGCGCGACGCGCCACGTCGACGTCTACCGCTACGCCGCCACCGTCATCGTGGCCAAGCGGCGCGACGACCTCCTGCCGCTGCTGGTGGAGCTGGCGCGCACGGAGCGCAGCGCCGAGCGGCGGGCGATCCTGGCCGAGGCGGTCGCGCTGCGCCCCGCCGACCCGGCGCTCGCGCCGCTGCGGGCCGTAATCGGGCAGGCAGGGTAGACGCCCGCGTCGCGCGCCCGGGAGCCGCATCCGCCGCGACGGCTCCGCGCGGCCGATGTGACGGCGTCACCGGCCTGGTGGAGGGCAAGGCGGGCGCCAGCCAGGACGCCCCGGTCGACACCTCCCCGTGATCCGCCTGGAGTGCTGTACCATCCCGGTGGGCAGCATCGCCCGATCGCGGGGGAGGAGCGCCGGCGCGGCCCGGCTCCTCCCTAGGCCCGCTGGCGGGTTGCGTGTGGCGCACCCGGGTCGGCTGGGCCGTCGGCGCGCGGGCTGCTATACTCGGGCGGATGTTCGATGCCGCGCTCGACGTGACGCTTGGCCTGGCCGTCGTCGGTGCGCTCTTCGCCGGGGTGGTGAAGGGCGCGACCGCCGGCGGCTTTCCGCTGATCGCCACGCCGATCCTGGCGATGATCCTAGGCCCGCGCCCGGCCGTCATCGCGGTCTCGCTGCCCACGCTCCTGCTCAACACCGTCCAGGCGCTGGGCGCCAAGGGGCACCGGGGCGAGCTGCGCCGCATCATCCCGCTCTTGGTCGCGGAGGTGCTCGCCATCCCGGTCGGCGTCTGGCTGCTCGTGCGGCTCGACCCGCGCGTCCTCTCGGTCGTCATCGGCCTGTTCGTGCTGTTCTTCGTGCTGCTGGCGGTGCGCTTCCCCTTTATCACGCTGCGGCCCGGCCCGGCCGACACCTCGGCCGGCATCGTGGCCGGGTTCGTCGGCGGCCTGATGGGCGGCACTACCGGCTTCTTCGGGCCGCCGCTCACGGTCTACTTCTTCGCCCTGCGGGTCGATAAGGAGCTCTACGTCTTCCTCCTCTCGATCACCTACGAGGTCATCACGCTCGCCCAGGTCGGCACCTACCTGATCGGCGGGCTCTACACCGACGGCACCCTGCTGGTGGGGCTCCTGCTCTGCCCGCCGGCGTTGCTCGGCTTCGCGCTCGGCGTGCGCCTGCGCAGCCGGATCGACCAGCGCGCCTTCAACCGCCTCGTGCTGCTGGTGCTGGTCGTCTCCGGCCTCAACCTGCTCGTTCGCCCGCTCCTCACCTGGCACAGCTAGCACCAGCGCTCAGCCGCCCGCTCACTCCCAAGCGGTGACCGCACCGACGGCAGGTCGCTCCGGCCTCGATCTACCTGCCAGCCTGGAATGAGCAGCCGCCCGTGAACGCCGGACAGGCAGGGCAGGTGGGCCTTGTTGGCGGTGGCTAGGCGGTGTTGAGATGGGCAGCAACCTCCTGGCGGTACGCGGTGAGTGCTGGCACCAGACCTGCCAGGAGCGCGAGACCGAGCGTCACGAGGACGATGGCGCCGTCGTCCGGCGTGGGCGCCGGGTGCAGGGGCAGCACGCGCGTCTCGCTCAGCTGCTCAGCAATAAGCCAGGCGCAGGCGAAACCGAGCCCAGCGCCAGCGAGCGCACCACCCAACGTCACCAGCAGCGGCTCCAGCAGGCTGATCACGAACACCGCGCCGCGAGCGGCGCCGAGCGCGCGCAACACCGCCGTTTCGCGCCGTCTCAGGCTGCCCAGCGTGTAGCTGGTGAGGAAGACGGTTGCGGAGGCCATGGCGAGCGTGAGGTAGGTGATGGGTACGAGAACCTGGCGATCCTGCGCCAGCCGGTCGAATAGCTCCTGCATCCCTTGACCGACGAGGATAGCTTGGGCATTGGGGCTGCGGTTGATCTCCTGGTGGAGCTGGTAGAACTCGCGGATGCCCTGAGGGCGGATCAGAGCAACCGTGATCTCGCGCTCGGGCCCTTGCGAGCTGGTCTCGGTCGGGGCCGCCGCATCATCGTCCTCGTGACCTGCCGCGTGGTCATGGTGGTCGTGCACGAGCCAATAGCTTGCCAGCGGGACGAAAACGGCGCGGTCGAAGGGAGTGTCACTGGCCTGGAGTACACCGACGATGCGGTAGTAGGCGCGGTGAGCCGTTATGCTGCCGGGTATCAGCCCATGCTGGCTCTGGAACTCTGCCCCGAGGGTCAGGCTGGTGCGCGCGGCGAGCTGCGCGCCGGCCACGGCCTCGAACTCCCGCTCGGGGAGGCGGCCCGCCGCTAGCCGGAAATACGGCTGGCGGGTCTTGGGGTCAACCAGTGTGTAGAACTCGGGACCGACACCGATGATGCGGTAGCCGCTCACGCTGTCGCCAAGCGCCAGCGGCACGGCGTGTGCCACCCGCGGGTCCGCTCGCAGGTGTTCGTAGAGGGCAAAGGGGATGTTCCCAACGGGCGCCTCCTGGAGGAGGATCGTGCTCATGATGACCGCCGTCGGGCTCCCTTTCGCTGCGACCAGCAGGTCGAACGGTTGGCTGGCGCGGACCAGCGCCGTCTCGACCGCGCCGGTGAGTGTTGAGATGGCAACGGCCAGTCCGACCGCGCTGGCAACGGTCGCCGCGGTCACCAGGGTAAGGATCGGTCGAAACCAGAGGTTGTGCCAGGCGATGCGCACCGCTGTCATCAGGCGCCTCCCGCGGGGTCGGGGCCGGCAACCGGGGGCTGCGGCAGCGGCTCCACCCGGTCGAACCGGGGCAAGAGCCCGGGATCGTGGGTGGCGAGCAACAGGCTGCAGCCCGCCTCCCGCACCGGGTGCAGGAGGTGATCGAGTACCACCTGACGAGTCGCCGGGTCAACGCTGGCGGTGGGCTCGTCGGCCAGCACCACGCGCGGCTGATTGGCCAGGGCCCGCGCCACACCGACGCGCTGCTGCTCACCGACGCTCAACTGCTCGGGCCGATGGTGGAGCCGGTCTCCGAGCCCGAGTGATGTCAGGAGCGCAACAGCGCGTGCTCGCCGCTCGGGTGGTGGCACGACATCGGCCAGGTCCATGGCCAGCATCACGTTGGCGAGCGCCGAGAACGCGGCCAGGAGGTTGGGTACCTGGAAGACGACGCCAAGGTGCTGGGCGCGGAACCGATCACGCGCCGCCTCACCTAGCGTGTGGATAGCGACGCCCAGGATGTAGACCTCGCCCGCCGAGGGTGCCAGCAGGCCAGCGGCGATATGGAGCAGTGTTGTCTTGCCCGTCCCGCTCGGGCCAACGACTGCGACCGCTTCGCCCGGGGCCACCGTGAGGGTCGTGGGGGCGAGGGCAGTGAAGACCTCACACCGTGGCCCACGTGGGAACTGCCGGCTAACGCGCCGCAGATCGATCGCCGGGCCCTGGTTGGCCGTGGCGCCGGTTGCCGCTGCTGGCGCGGGGATGACGCTCACCGCAGCACCTCGACGGTGTCGGCAAGGATCCGCACGAGGCTGACGAAACCGGTTGCCTCATCCGCCTTGGTCCCGAGGTCGAGGGTGCCCGTCACCCGCACCGGCGCCGACGTCGGTTGGATGGTTTGACCGGGCGGCATGCGGACGAAGACGATATCCTCGGGCCATTCGGCATCGGACGAGCAGAACGGACACAGCGCCATGGGCACGCGGGTGAGCACGAAAAAGTCGAGTGCCGATTTGAGCGGGGGCGCCATGAACCCGGTGATGACCACGCGCTGCCCGTTGAGGGCTGTCAACTTGTCGCTGAGCACGAGCCCGCGTGCACCCCCCCCGCTGTAGAACTCGCTGAAGTCGAGCGGGGTTGGCTCGGGCCGCGCCCCGAACACCGGGGGCCACCCCGGTTGCCCGTGCCCGGTGGATACAGGCGTCGCCCGGCCCATGGCCGGCGTGGCCAGGCTCACCGCCAGGGTGATCAGCAGCAGGTCCCGGCGGCGCAGGCGACGATCCGTGTGCCTCACCTATCCCCTCCCACGGCGCGCGGCCGCGAGTCATCCGCCAGCTCAGGGACCTCCTGGCGCCGGCGCCCGCGCCACCACGCCCCGCCCACCCAGGCGGACGCCAACACCCCACTCATCAGGGAGACGTTGGCGAGCAGCCCCGGCTCGACCGGAGCGGGCAGCGTCTGGACCGGCAGGCCAAGCGCTGACGCCCAGGCGGTGTTGGATGCAGCGGCGTTATCTCCCGCTGACAGGGAGGCCCCGGTTAGCGCGATCGGCTCCTCGGCGACGCTGAACGGTGAGCGACCCTGGCGCGCGTCGAGCCCGAGTGCATTGACCATCGCGAAGAAGAGTTCCGTATTGTCCATGGGCCGACGAAACTGCTCAGCGCCGGGGCCACTCGCGGTGAGCGGAACGTCCTCAACTGTGTGCACGCCCTGGTCGACCGAGCGGGGAAGCGTGCCGACCATGAGCGTGGCCGCGCCGCGATTCCGCTTCGGGTTGGCGACCCAGACCGCTCCCTCCTGGACGGCGGGTGCGGTCGGCTCATCGAGCGGGTCATAATTGTGATAGTAGTCTGGATGGTTCGCCCAATTGATTGCCAGGCGGCGCGGCACGTCGACTGCGTCGGGGAAACCGTTACCACTGGTATCTCGATAGTCGGGGAATCCAGCGTCCTGATAGACTCGCACGGCGTCGCGGCCGGTCTTGCCGTCTCCCTCCCAGTAGGTGCCGGTAATGCTCATACCGTGCGCGTGATCCGCGGTGACGATGATCAATGTGTCGTCCCCGCGCGCCTTCGCCCACCGCTTCACCACACCGACGGTCTGGTCGAGCTCGATTGTGTCCCAGATCGCCCGTTCCCAGTCGAGCGGGTGGAGCTGCTTATCGATGGAGGCGCCCTCGACCATCAGGAAAAAGCCGTTCGGATTCTGCTCAAGGACCGCCAGCGCCTTAGCGGTCATCTCCATCAAGGTGGGCTGGTCGGTGAACTGCTTGAGTACGCTCGGCTTCCTGAACACCTCCCGATCAAGGTACACGTTCATGTTACCTAGGTGGAAGAGGCCGAGGAGCTTCGCCGGGGTACCAGCGGCGTTCAATTCACTGCGGGTGGTAACCACCGTGAAGCCGCGCTGTTCGAACTCTTTGATCAGATCCCGGTCGTCTTTGCGGCGCGAGCCTGGCGTGCTCTGGGGCAGCAAGGAGGCCGATCCTCCGCCCATGATCACATCTGGGAGGCGAACCGGGTCGAGCATCTGGTCCATGATCGCCATGTATTCGCTGCGCCGGCGCGTGTGGGCAACGAACGCCGCCGGGGTCGCGTCCTGGATCTCGGCGGTGGTGACGAGCCCGAACCCCATATCACGTGTGCGCTTGACCAGTTCGCCGATGTTCTCGACGCGCGGTTGCTGGTTCGGATTCGTATCGGCGTTGTTGCCCGGATAGACGCCCATGGCATTGACAACACTCTTGTGGCCGGTCGCGTAGGCCGACGCCGAATTGGCGGAATCGGTCGCGATCGAATCCATCCCCGAGGTTGTCAGCACGTTCGAGAATTCCATGTCGTCCATCTCGAGCCAGGCGCGGTACTTGCCCTGGTCGAGACCGCGCGAGACAATCCGCGCTGCTGTACGCGCGGGCAGGCTCATGCCATCGCCGATCAAGAGGATCACGTTCTTAGCCGGCCGCGCTGTCGGCTGGGCGATGACAACTTCGTAGGCAACAGTCTTTGTCAGTGTCTGGTCGTTGATCTCCACGCGCGCCTCGATCGTGTAGCTACCTGGATTGCTGAAGGTGACGTCATCGAACGTCTGCTCGTAACTCGTGTCGCTCGTGGTCACCCGTCCAGGTTTGCCGAACACCTCGGTGGCGTCGCGACCGTTGATCCGTACGGCCCAATTCGTCGGCGTGGTCGTGATCCCGTTGGCCTCAACACGAAAGTCGAAGCGCTGGCCTGCGAGAAATTTCGCCCGGTGGATTGGCACGATCACGATGCTGGCAGTATCTGCCCGAACGCGCGGAGCCGCTGGCAGCACGCCAGCCAAGAGGCCAAGCCCGATGATCACGAAGCTCGCAACCCGGATGCCGCATGACAACGCCATCGCCCTCTCCTTCGCTCCCAGAGCGTGTCGCCCGCGTTCTCTGCCCCCGAGTCGCCCCATCCTAGCTTGCGCGAGGTCACCCCCGGTTTAAGACTGCGTCAATGAGATATGAACTCGTGGGTTGTGCCCCACCCGCTGCGGCCGTTCGGTGAGGTCAATGGCTGCGCGGTGCCTGGCGCCACGGCTGGGAGCCCCGCGTGGCCTGAAGGTTGTGCGCGGACGTGCGCTGTTCGGCCGGCTATAATGCGTCCGCGCAATCGAGCCTGGGCAGGACAGGAGGGAGCAGAGAGGCCTTGGCGCACGTGGAAGGGCACAACGGGGTGCGGCCGCTGCGGGTCGGCGTCGACATCGGCGGCACCTTCACCGATCTGATCGTGTTCGATGCGCGCACCGGCCGGCTCAGCGTCGGCAAGACGCTGACGACCCCGGCCAACCCCGACCTCGGCGTCGAGACCGGGCTGCTGGAGACACTCACCGCGGCCGACGCCGCCCCCGGCACGGTCGGCGCCGTGATCCACGGCACGACGCTGGTGACGAACGCGCTGATCGAGCGCAAGGGCGCGGTCACGGCGCTGATCGCCACGCGCGGCTTCCGCGACGCGATCGAGATCCGGCGCGAGGGGCGCTACGACCTCTACGACATCTTCCTCGAGATGCCCCCGCCGCTCGCCCCGCGCCGCCGCCGCTTCGAGGTCGACGAGCGCGTCCTGGCCGACGGCACGGTGCGCCGCCCGCTCGACGAGGCGGCGGTGCCGGCGCTGGTCGAGCAGCTTCGCGCGGCGGGCGTCGAGGCGGTGGCGGTGTCGCTGCTGCACGCTTACCGCAACCCGACCCACGAGCGCCGCCTCGGCGAGCTCCTGACCGAGCTGGCGCCCGAGCTCGTCGTCTCACTCTCGTCTGAGGTCGTGCCCGAGATCAACGAGTACGAGCGCACCTCGACCACGCTCTGCAATGTCTATGTCCGGCCGCTCATGGAGCACTACCTGCGCCGACTCGAGGAGCGGCTGCACGCGCTCGGCGTCGAGGGCGCGCCGCTCCTCATCATGCTCTCGAGCGGCGGCACCGCCACGGTCGAGACGGCGCGCCGCTTCCCGATCCGGCTCGTCGAGTCGGGGCCGGCGGCGGGGGCATCTCGAGGAAGATGTCGTAGAGGTCGTAGCGCCCCTCGCGCCGGATCTCGATCGCGTCGCGGAA
>JBHOQZ010000540.1:0-5147 GCA_042408635.1 Chloroflexota bacterium | reverse complement strand
CCGGCCAGGTGCGCCGCCGCCGCGACGGTGAGGTCGTCGGGCGTCGGGCCGAGGCCGCCGGTCGAGATGACGACCTCGGCACCGCGCGCGAGCGCACCGGCAAAGGCGTCGACGACCTCCTCCAACCGGTCGCCAACGGTGGTGAAGCGGCGGACCTCGAAGCCCAACTCGGAGAGCTGCTCGGCGAGCCAGCGCGAGTTCTCGTCGAGCACCTTGCCGAGCAGGAGTTCCTCGCCCACCGCCACGATCTCGGCGCGCATCGCCTCAACCACGGCCACGGGCGGACGGACGGTCGTCCTGGTCCGGGTACTCGCCGGCTGCGGCGGCCAGGCGCGGGAAGCGGCGGGCGATCTCGCGGCGCACGCTCTCGGGCAGCGGGCCGGGGGCGGCCAGGAGGTCGGCCGCAAACGCCTCGTCACCGCTGTCGTTCATGTAGGCGTTGACGGCGGTCGGGCCGTCGCCCCAGCCCGCGCCGACGAGGTCCGGGTGGCTGAGCAGGTGGCGCGCGAGCAGGAGCCGGGCCGAGTGGCCGGGGCAGCCGTGGAGCGTTTCGCGGTAGTAGGCGACGCGGCACTCGGAGAGGAAGGGCCAGAGCGCGCCGCCCGAGAGCAATTCGAGGCGCTCGGCGTGCAGCGCCATCACCGCCAGCGCCGCTCCGGTGACGGCGTCGCGCTCACCGAGCGGGTCGTGCAGCAGCGCCTGGAACGACTCGACGGCGGCCAGCGCGCTCCAGATCGGCGCGACGATGTCGAAGTCGAAGGCGAGCAGCGGGATGACGACCGCCAGCGGCGAGACGTCGCGCGAGAGGTAGTTGTGCAGCTCGGCGCGCAGCCAGTGGTGATCGCCCTCGGGCAGCCGTGGCGGCTCGCCCGGCGGCGGGTCGACGAACGTGATGAACGCGTTGTGCCAGCTCAACCCTCCCCGCCCCTCCCGCGGCCCTCGTCCGTGCCGTCCTCTGTGTAGAATACCCACGTTCGGCACCAGTCTGCCAGGGGCGAGGCGCGAGGGAGTAGCGGGGTGAGCACGACCGGGGGAGCTGCGGGCGGGTCGACGGCCGGGCCCACCGGCATCGTCTACGAGCGCGTCTGGTCGGTCGAGGGCTACCACGAGGTCGAGGCGCTCCAGCAGGCGGTCTGGGGGATCGACCCGCTCGACACCGTGCCGCTGCACATGCTCATGACCGCGCACAAGAACGGCGGCCTGCTGATCGCGGCGCGCGCGCCCGATGGGCAGATGGTCGGCTTCGTCTTCGGCTTCATCGGTCGGATGGAGGAGAAGTACCGCCACTGTTCGCACATGGCGGGCGTGCTGGCCGAGTGGCGCTCCGCCGGCATCGGCGAGCGGTTGAAGTGGCTCCAGGCCGAGGCAGTGCGCGAGCAGGGCCTCGACCTCGTCACCTGGACGTTCGATCCCGGCCAGGCCGCCAACGCCCACCTCAACCTCCGCAAGCTCGGCGGCATCAGCCGCACCTACACCGTGAACCTGTACGGTCCGATGACCGACAGCATCAACCAGGGCAGCGACACCGACCGGCTCACCGTCGAGTGGTGGCTCGACTCCGAGCGCGTGCGCCGCCGCCGGCTGGGTGTCGAACCGCTGCCGACCTACGCCCAGCTCGTGGCCTCGGGCGCCGAGGCGATCGTCGAGGCCGCCGGCGAGCCCGCTGCGCATGGCTGGCTGGCGCCGCGGCTCGAGCCGGACCGGACGGCCGATACGGTGCTGGTCGAGACGCCCGCCCAGTTCGTCGAGATGAAGCGCGAGGCGCCGGAGCTGGCGCGCGCCTGGCGGGAGGCGATTCGGGCGGCGCTGCTGGCCCGCTTCGCCGCGGGCTGGGTGGCGGTGGACTTCGTGAGCGAGCATGGGCCGGCCGGTCGGCGCGGCTTCTACGTGCTGCGGCACGAGGCGGAGCTCGATCTGCCGCCGCGGCTCAAGGTCTAGCGGGGAGGAGATCGATGAAGATCGAATACGTCGAGCTGCGCGTCGTGCGGCTGCCGCTGCTCCAGCCCTTCGAGACGAGCTTCGGGCGCGAGACCGCCAAGGAATGCATCCTGGTCAAGCTGGCGGTCGACGGCGTGGTCGGCTGGGGCGAGTGCGTGGCCGGCGAGCGCCCCTGGTACTCCTACGAGACGAACGGCACGGCGCTTCACGTCATCAAGGACTACATCCTACCCGACCTGCTCGGGCGCGAGTTCGCGGACCGCGACGTCGTCCACCGCCGGACCGCCTGGATCCGCGGCCACACCATGGCCAAGGCGGCGATCGAAACGGCGCTCTGGGACGCGCTCGCCCGGCGCGAGGGCGTGTCCCTCTCGCGCTTCATGGGCGGCACGCGCGAGCGGATCGAGAGCGGGGTGTCGATCGGCATCCAGGCGACGCCCGAGGAACTCATGCGCACGATCTCGGGCTTTCTGGAGGAGGGATACCGGCGGATCAAGATCAAGATCAAGCCGGGCTGGGACCTGGCGATCACGCGCCAGGTGCGCGAGACATTCCCGTCGATCCGGCTCCAGGTCGACGCCAACTCGGCCTACACGCTCGAGGCGGCGCCGATGTTCCGCGAGATGGCACCGCTCAACCTGCTCCTGATCGAGCAGCCCCTCGCCTACGACGACATCATCGACCACGCCAAGCTCCAGGCCCAGGTGCCGGTGCCGATCTGCCTCGACGAGAGCATCCACAGCGCCGAGGACGCGCGCAAGGCGCTCGACATCAAGGCGTGCCAGGTGATCAACATCAAGCAGGGGCGCGTCGGCGGCCTGGTCGAGTCGATCAAGCTCCACGATCTCTGCCAGGCGCACGGCATCCCCGTCTGGTGCGGCGGCATGCTCGAGACCGGGATCGGCCGGGCGGTCAACGTGGCGCTGGCGAGCCTGCCGAACTTCAGCCTCCCCGGCGATGTCTCGGCGAGCGACCGCTTCTACCAGGAGGACATCATCGACCCGCCGTTCACGATCACGCGCGACGGCTGGATGGAGGTGCCGACGGCGCCCGGCATCGGCGTCAACGTCCTCGAGGACCGCGTCGAGCGCGCCACGATCCACAAGGAAACGTTCCGACCGTAAAGGCTGACGCGGCTTGCGCACCCGAGCGCTCACCACCGAGCAACTCCTGACCATGCTGGCCGCCGCACCGCCGCGCATCGCCGCCGTGACCGCCGGCATGGCACCGGATCAACTGCGCACCGCCCCCGCACAGGGTGAGTGGTCCGCCAACCAGGTGCTGGCCCACCTGCGCGCGTGCGCCGACGTGTGGGGCCACTGCATTGCTGCCATCCTCGCCCGCGACACGCCGACTCTGCGGGCCATCGATCCCCGCACCTGGATCGAAAGCACCGATTACCGCGAGCAGGAGTTCCAGCCCTCGCTGCACGCCTATGCGGCCCAACGCGCCGAGCTGCTGCGCATGCTGCAAGCGCTGGCGCCCGAGGACTGGTCGCGCTCGGCGACCGTCACGGGGGCAGGCAAGACCCTCCAGCGGACCGTGCTGACCTACGCGGAGCGGCTGGTCGTCCACGAACGGCCGCACCTGGAGCAGATCGAACGCGTCGTGAGGACGCTGCGCCGGTAGCAATCGCTGCACAGCTTACCTCCTTGCCTGGGTAGCGGGATGGGCGCCGGGAACCGTTCTCCCCAGCCCAGAGACGTTCTTTGCGGAGGCGGCTACCCGCCCCGATACCCGGGAGATCCGGCGCCGGCTGGCTCAGTAGGTGGGTGGCGGCTCGGGGGCGGGCTGGCGGCGGAAGGCGCGCGCGGCCGCAATCGAGGCCGCCTCGGCGAACAGGAGCAGCACGCCCACGACCGCCGCCACGCCGGGATAGTCGAAGGCGGCCAGCGCCAGCGCGCCGAACGCGGCGCCCGCGAAGACGCCAAGGTTGGTGCCAGCCGCGCTGAAGCCGAGCATCGGCCCGCGCAGGCGCACGAACCGGCTCACCAGCAGCGACGTCGTGCCGGCGCCAGTCGCGCCGTTGCCGAAGGCGAACGCCCAGGTGGCGGCCAGCGCCAGAGGCAGCGCTGTGGCGAGGTAGGAGATCGGGCCAACCACGACCATCAGCGCCAGCGCCGCGATCAGGACCAACTCGCTGCGCCGCGCGCCGCCCGCCGCGATCCGGCCCGCGATCAGGTTGCTGCTGAAGATCAGGACGGCGTTGCCGGTCCAGACCAGGCCGACCTGCACCGTGTCGAGCCCGAAGCGATCGGCCAGCAGCGCCGAGAGATAGGCCGTCATACTGAACCAGCCGCAGGCACGCAGCGTCGCCCCGAGCAGCAGGGCGCCCGCCCCCGGCGAGGCCAGGATGAGCGGGAACGTTTCAAGGTAGCGCAGGCCGGCGACGCCGCTCGGCGGCCGCGGGCTGAGCGCGACCACCGACAGGAGCGCCAGCAGCACCGAGAAGCCCGCCATCATCACGAAGGCCCCCTGCCAACCGAAGACCGCGACCGGGATGGTGAGCACCACGCCCGAGATCATCGGGCCGAGCGCCATGCAGGCGGAGACGAGCGAGGCGGCGCGCGTGCGCGTGCGCGGGTCGCCCTCGTCGGCCGCCGCGGCCTGGACCGCCGGCAGGAGCACCGCCTGCGCCGCCCCGAGCGCCACCGCATAGAGCGCCAGCCCCGGCACCCCTGCGACGATCGGCGCGACCGTGGCCAACGCGATGACGAGGAGGCTGAGCGCAATGCTCCCCCGGCGCGAGTAGCGGTCGACCAGCGGCACGACCACGACGCCGGCCGCGAGCGCGGTCAGCCCACCGAGGCCGCGCATGCCGCCCACCACCGCCACGCTCGCCTCGAGACCCTGCGCGATCGGCACGAGCAGGAGCGCCAGCGCCGTCGACGGCAGCCAGGAGAAGGCCGCGACCAGCAGCAGCGGCCAGATCCGCCGCGCGATCGCCAGGTCGCCCGGCTCCGCCTCCGGCAACTCCGCCTGCCGTTTCGGCTCGACCACCCAGCTCCCGCTCAGCTCCACGCGCTCCTTCTGCTCCTGCGGGCTCGTCCGGCACGACAGCGTCCGGCCACTACCCGGCCCGGTCACCCGATCGTCGATGCTCCGGCTGATTGCCCAAGACCCCCTCGCGGAGCCGGATCGCCCGTGTGCCCGGCCCGGCGGGGTGGTGTTCGGTCAGCACGGGGGTGGAGCCCCGCGCGGCCCCGGCG
>JBHOQZ010000539.1:0-1356 GCA_042408635.1 Chloroflexota bacterium | reverse complement strand
CTGCCCGCCCGCCAGCAGACGCTGCGGGCCACCATCGACTGGAGCTACCACCTGCTCGACCCGGCCGAGCGCGCCATGTTCGCCCGCCTGGCCGTCTTCGCCGGCGGCTGCACCCTCGAGGCGGTCGAGGCGGTGTGCTGCCCGGACGAGGGGCACACCCTGGAGGCACTGGACCGGCTGGGGGCGCTGGTGGACCAGAGCCTGCTGCGGCGGGTGGAGGGGGCGGAGGGGGAGCCGCGCTTTGGCATGCTCGAGACGATCCGGGAGTACGCGGTCGAGCGGTTGGAGGCGAGCGGGGAGGCGGAGACGTGGCGGCGCCGGCAGGCGGAGCACTTCCTCGGGCTCACCAAGCAGGCGCAGCCGGAGTTGCTGGGGCCGCAGCAGGGCGCCTGGCTGGATCGGCTGGAGCGGGAGCACGACAACCTGCGGGCGGCGCTCGGCTGGGCGATCGAGGCGGACGAGGCGACGCTCGGGCTCCAGCTCGCGGCCGCCCTGTGGCGCTACTGGGAGGTGCGTGGGCACTTCAGCGAGGGGCAGAGCTGGCTGGAGCGGGCGCTGGCGCGCTGGCCCGACGCCCCACCCCTCGACCGGGCCGAGGCGCTCAACGCGGCCGGCAACTTCGCCTACAACCGGGGTGAGTACGAACGGTCCGTGACATACCATGAGGAGAGCTTGAGGCTGCGGCGATCGATCGGCGATCGGCGGGGCATCGCGATCTCCCTGCACAACCTGGGGATCGCCGCGCTGCAGCAGGGTGATACCCGGCGGGCGGAGGAGCTCGCGGTCGAGAGCCTGGCGCTCTCGCGCGAGCTGGGCGACGACCGCAACACCGCGCTCTCGCTCAACAGCTCGGCCATCCTCGCCCGAACCCGCGGCGACTACGAACGGGCGCGCACGCTCTACGAGGAGAGCCTGGCGCTCTTTCGCGGGCTGGGCGATGCGCTGGGCGTGGGCCTCGTGCTCAACAACCTGGCGCGGGTCGTGCGCGACCTCGGGGATTGGGAGCGCGCGGTCGCCCTCTGCGCCGAGAGCCTGGCGATCTTCCAGCAACTCGGGGATCGGCACGGCATCGCCTGGGTTCTCAGCAATCTCGCGGTCCTCGCCCAGCGCCGGGGCGCGCTCGAGCAGGCGGCGCGGCTCTACGCCGCGGCCGAGAGGCTGCGCGAGGCGCTCGGCTCCGCCGCGCTCGCCCTCTCCCCCTTCGAGCGTTCGGCCTACGAGACCGCCGTGGCTCAGATGCGCGCCGGCCTCGGCGAGGACGCCTTCAACGCCGCCGTGTCGGCCGGCCGGGCGCTGCCGCCGGAGGCGGTTGTTGCGGCGGCGCTGGTCGACGCGGCCGTCACCGGCCCGGCGGCG
>JBHOQZ010000535.1:0-15700 GCA_042408635.1 Chloroflexota bacterium | reverse complement strand
CTGCCCGGCCGCCGCGCGACCTCTTCCGCCTCGCCGAGCAGGTCAAGCTGCGCACCACCATGGCGATTCCGCGCCAGCTCAGCACCACGCCGCCCAGCTACCAGGTCGGCGAGGTGCAGGAGTTCTGGATCGCCGACCAGGACAACAAGACGTACTTCACGATCCGGGCGAAGCTGCTCCACCAGACCGAGCACGTGAACTGGTGGGGGCAGGAGAACAAGAACCTCGACGTGAACGCGCTGCGCGGCAGCGCCGAGAAGTTCGAGAGCGAGATCTTACCGCGCAATCGCCAGCTCTTCGGCACCGAGGCGTCGCCCGGCATCGACGGCGACCCGCGCATCACCGTGCTGATCGCCACGACGCCCGGCGCGGGCGGCTACTTCAGCGCCTCGGACAGCTACCCGAAGATCGTCAACCCGCACAGCAACGAGCGGAAGATGATCTACATGAACGCCGACAGCGCCCGCCCCGGCACGCGCAACTTTGAGGCGACGCTGGCGCACGAGTACCAGCACATGATCCACCGCTCGGTGCGCCCGGCCGACCAGGGCTGGATCGACGAGGGGATGTCGGTGCTAGCCGAGAAGCTCAACGGCTTCGGCCAGGGGGGCCTGGCCGGCGCCTTCCTCGCCCGCCCTGGCACCCAGCTCAACACCTGGTCCGACGACGCGGCACGCGCCACCAACCACTACGGCGCGTCGTTCCTCTGGGTCGATTACTTCTTCTCGCACTATGGCGGCTACGAGGGGATGCGCAACTTCCTCGCGCTCAACGCCACCGATCGCCTCTCGTTCGACCGCTACCTCGAGCAGCTCGGACGGGGCGAGCGGTTCGATGACGTGTTCGCCGACTGGGTGATCGCCAACCTCATCAACGACAAGAGCCTCGAGAACGGCCGCTACGGCTACTTCGACGCCACCGGCAAGGTCACGCGCGTCGACCCGATCCGGGTGGGCGAGACGAAGACGGCGACGGTGAACCAGTACGGCACTGCCTACTACAGCCTCACCGGCAGCGGCAACGTCCGCGTCGACTTCAAGGGCGACCCGACCGTGCGGGTGGTCGGCACCGACCCCAGGAGCGGCTACGGCATGTGGTGGGGCAACCGCGGCGACGACATGAACCCGAACATGACGCGCGCGATCGACCTCACCGGCGTCGAGGGGCCGGTGACACTAGACGTGGCGCTCTGGTTCGACATCGAGGACGGCTTCGACTACGGCTACGTCGAGATCTCCGACGACGGCGGCCAGACCTGGACGACCCTGGCCGGTCGCTACAGCACCACGACCAACCCGAATGGCCAGAACCTCGGCAACGGCTACACCGGCAAAAGCGGCGGCGACAAGCCAACCTGGGTGCAAGAGCAGTTCGACCTCTCCCCCTGGGCCGGCAAGCCGGTGCTGCTGCGCTTCGAGTACGTCACCGACGACGCCTACAACGCGCCCGGCTTCGTCTGGGACGACCTGTCGATCCCCGCGATCGGGCTGAGCGACGACGCCGAGGACGATGGCGCCTGGACGACCAACGGTTTCGTCCGCCTCGGCAACGTCCTGCCCGAGCGCTTCATCGTCCAGGTCGTGACGAAGGGCGCGGGCGGCACGCAGGTGCAGCGCGTGCCGGTGGGTGCCGATGGCACGGGGACGCTGGCGATCCCGAACCTCGGCAACGGCGTGAGCGAGGCGTTCGTCGCGGTCAGCGGCACCGCCGAGTGGACGACCGAGCCGGTGAACTACACCCTCACGATCCGCAACCAGTAGGCAGCAACCCGGCCGGGTCGTGGCTGCGACCCGGCCGGGACGATTCAGGGAGGCAACGGGGATGGGCGAGCGGTTTCGAGTCGACTGGCCGACCTGGCGCCCGCTGGCGATCGGCCGGCGCGGCGCGGTGGCCTCGGGCCACCCGCAGGCGAGCTTGGCCGGGCTCGATGTGCTGCGGGCCGGCGGCAACGCGGCCGACGCGGCGGTGACGGTCGCTACCACCCTTGGCGTGGTCGAGCCCGCCATGTCGGGCGTGGGCGGCGACGGCTTCTATCTCTACTACAGCGCGCGCGAGCAGCGCGGCTGGGTGGTGAACGCGACCGGCCCCGCCCCGCGGGCCGCCACGCGCGACCGCTATCCCAACGGTATCCCTCCGCTCGGGGTGATGACGGCGTCGGTGCCCGGCGCGGTCGACGGCTGGCTGACGCTCCACGAGCGGTTCGGTACGCGCCCGCGCCGCGACGTGTTCGTGCGTGCCATCCAGATCGCCCGCGAGGGGTTCGGCGTAACGCGGCGCTACCTCGCCTTCACCGATCAGCCCTCGATCGAGGCGATGGCGCGCGACCCGCGGGCGAGCGTGACCTACCTGCGCGACGGCCGGCCACCCGAGGTCGGCGACTGGCTCACCATGCTCGACCTGGCCCGCACGCTCGAAGCGATCGCCGAGGGCGGGCGCGACGCCTTCTACGGCGGGGAGATCGGCCGCCGCCTGGCGGATTTCTGCCAGGCGAACGGCGGCCTGATCGCGCGCGAGGACATGGCCGAGTACCGCTGCGAGGTGCAGGACCCGATCGGCATCGACTACCGCGGCTACCGCGTGCTCGAGGCGCCGCCCAACTCGACCGGCTTCACGCTCCTGCAGGAGCTGAAGGTAGCGGAGCAGTTCGACCTTCAGGCGCTGGGGCTGCTCTCGGCCGACCTGGTCCACACGCTGGTCGAGATCAAGAAGCTCGCCTTCGAGGATCGCGAGCGCCACTGCGCCGACCCGCGCTTCGTCGACGTGCCGCTCGACGAGCTCCTGAGCGAGGCCCACGCGCGCAAGCTGGCCGCCCAGATCGACCCCAAGCGAGCCGCCAGCCGGCCGTCGCCCTGGGCGCGGAGCACCGCCGGCGTGGCGGGCGACGGCAACACCACGTACTTCTGCGTGGTCGACGGGGAGGGCAACGCGGTCTCTGGCATCCAGTCGATCAATGGGCTGTTCGGCTCGTGCGTGGTGGCAGGCGACACCGGCATCCTGCTCAACAACCGCATGCGCTACTGGCACCTCTACCCCGACCACCCGAACGCGCTCGAGCCGGGCAAGCGCGTACGCCACACGATGAACCCGCCGCTCGTGCTCAAGGACGGTGAGGTCTACCTCGTGCAGGGCACGCCCGGTGCCGACGCCCAGGTGCAGACGAACCTCCAGGTGATCACCGCCATCCTCGATTTCGGGCTGGACCCGCAGCAGGCGGTCGAGATGCCGCGCTGGCGCTCCTACCAGCCCGGCATGGAGGCGAACTGGCCGCATACGATCAGCGACCACCTGGTCGTGGAGGATCGTTTCCCGGCCGAGGTGCGCGCCGAACTCGAGCGGCGCGGCCACACCCTCGACGTCGTGGGCCCGCTCGAGGGCGGCTGCAACGCCCAGGCGATCCTCCGGCTGCCCGAGTCGGGCGCCCTGCTGGCCGGCTCCGACCCGCGCCGCGACGCCGCCGCCCTCGCCTTCTAAGCACCCCCCGGTTCGCCCCCCAAGCTTGGGGGTTGGGGCAAACCGGGGGCGCCCAGATCAAGAGAAAGCCGCCCCCGCCCATGATCGGGCGGGGGCGGCCTGATCCGAGCGGGGTATGCGGCCGGGGCGGGCTACTGGCCCTTGAACTCCTCGAGGGGCAGGCCGGCGTCCTTCCAGCCCTGGGTGCCGCCGTCCATGATCTTCACGTTGGTGAAGCCCATGTCCTTGAGCGTCTTGGCCGCCAGCGAGGCCTGGCCGCCGAGCGCGCAGGTGGTGATGATCGGCCGGTTGCGGTCTTGCAGGCGCGGGTCGCGCGCCGCCTCGGGCACCTGCTGGTCGGCCCGGACGGGCAGCATGCCGAGTGAGATCGTGGCGGCGCCGGGCACCTTGCCGGTTTTGGCGATGTCAGCGGCATCGCGCACATCGACTACCAGCGTGTTCGGGTCGCGCTCGAGCTGCTGCTTCGCCTCCAGCGGCGAGATCACCGGCACCTCGGCGCGCGCCTCCTCCACCATCTGACGGAAGGTCTTCGCCATCGTTCCTGCCTCCCAACCTCTCAGCCTGGATCGGCCGTCCCTCGGACGGCCCTCCCTTCACGATTATGCCATGCGGCCGCGGTTAGAGCGTGACGACGCGCGCCTGGCCGATGCCGTCGACCGCCTGCAGCCGCGCCATCAGTGCATCGGGGATCGGCTCGTCGAGCGCGAGGATCATCATCGCCCGGTCGCGCGGCGCGTTGCGCCCGACGTGCATGGCTGAGATGTTGATGTCGTTCTCGCCGAGCAGGGTGCCGACGCGCCCGATCATGCCGGGCCGGTCGGTGTGGCCGGTCAGGAGGTAGTGACCCGGCCGGGCGAGCATGTCGATGCGGAAGCCGTTGAGCTCGACGAAGCGCGGCTCCCCGCCGCAGACCGCCCCCGCCACGGTCGGCAGCGTCCCCGCCGGCCCGCCGATCGCTATCAGCCCGGTGCGGTTGCCGACCGGCGCCGGATCGCGCGATTCGACGATGCGCAGCCCGCGCTCCTCGGCGACGTGGCGCGCGTTTACCCAGTTGACCGGGACGGTGCTGATCGGAGCGAGCAGCCCGGCTGTGGCCGCCGCGGTGATGGCGGCGGTGTCGGGCAGGGCGGCCAGGTCGCCATGGTAGCGCACGTGGATTTCGCGCGGCAGCCGGTCGGCGAGCTGCGTGTAGAGCTTGCCCAGCAGCACCGCGAGATCGGCGTAGAGCGCCACCTCGGGCGCCGCCTCCTCGGGCAGCACGGGCGCGTTCACCGCCCAGCGCAGCGGCTTGCCGCTCCAGAGCGCGACGATCTCCTCGGCCACGGTGAGCGCGATGCGCGACTGCGCCTCGGCGGTCGAGCCGGCGATGTGCGGGGTGACGATCACGCGCTCGAGGCCGAGCAGCGGGTTCTCGGGGCTCGGCGGCTCCTGGGCGAAGACGTCGAGCGCGGCGCCGCCCAGCCGCCCGGCCTCGATCGCCTCGGCCAGCGCCGCCTCGTCCACCAGCCCGCCGCGGGCGCAGTTGACCAGTACCGCTGTCGGGCGCATCAGTGCCAGCTCGCGCGGCCCGATCAGCGTGCGCGTCTTGTCCGTGAGCGGCACGTGCAGGCTCACCACGTCCGCCTCGCGCAGAAGCTCGTCGAGGCCGAGCGGCGTAGCGCCGCGGCGTTCGATATGCTCGGGGGAGACGAACGGGTCGAAGGCGACGACGCGCAACCCGAACGCCGCAGCCCGGTGCGCCACCTCGCGGCCGATCCGGCCGAAGCCGATGACGCCTAGCGTCTTGCCGCCGAGCTCGGCGCCGAGGAAGCGGCCCCGCTGCCAGGCGCCGCCGCGCAGCGACGCCTGCGCCGCCGGGATGTGGCGCAGCAGCGCCAGCAGCAGCGCCAAGGTGTGCTCGGCAACGGCGCGGGTGTTGCCGTCGGGGGCGTTGACCACGATGATGCCGCGCCGTGTGGCGGCCTCGACGTCGACGTTGTCGACCCCGGTGCCGGCGCGGGCGACAATCTCGAGTCGCTCGCCGGCCGCGAGCACCGCCTCGGTCACCCGCGTCTCGCTGCGGACCACGAGGGCGTGGTAGTCGGGGATCACCGCGAGGAGTGCCTCGGGCGCGAGCTTGAGCCGCACGTCGACCTCGGCGTGCGCGGCCAGCAGGTCGATCCCCTCGCGGGCGATCGGGTCGGCGACCAGGACACGACGCGTTGCCAAGACGAGCACCCCCACCGGCGCCGCCATGCGCCGGTCGTTGATCTTACCGCTCGGTCCCCGTGCCACGGGTGGCCCAGGGGACCGCGCCCGTTGCCCTCAGCGGCGCGGGGACGCGGTCCGGTAAAGGCAGTGTAGGCACCGGCTGGATGCAGCGTCAAACCGGAAACCGGCAACGTGGTCCGCCACAGCGTCGACGATCGGCTGCCGCCGAGTGGGACCAGGGCGTCAAGACGTCAAGCCACGAATCTGCTCCGCCATCGCATTGACGGCCCGCTCAGGCTGACCTAGGTTGAGATCGGACGGATTGCTGCAGACGCGCCCGCACGGCCACCCCGGACGACGAGAGGAGGGTCCAGCTTGGCGACGCTCAGCCTCTACCCGCAGCCAGCCCGGCGCACCCGCGCACGCAACGAGACCTGGACCGAGGCGAGCCGACCGGCGTTCGAGCGGGTGGCGAGCCTGGAGTCGGCCGTGAGCGCCATCGAGCGCTGGGGCGCGGTCCTCCTGCTGCCGGCGCCCGGGCTGCCGCTGCCCTCGCTCTGGGAGCTGTGGCGGGGCAGGCGCGGCCTGCTCGCGACGCTGGAGTGGGCGGAGATCGCCGAGGTCTACGGCTGGAAGGGGACGATCTGCGCCGAGCGCCGGGCGCTGTTCGGCCGCTGGTGCGACGGGCGGCCGGCGTTCCTCGCCCGCGACCTGGTCGCCCCGGCCCGCGCCCTCGCCTGTCGAGCACGATCCGCCACGGGCGCCAAGGCACCGGACCGCGTCGTCGATGCGCCTCCAGTTCGAACCCGCCGAGGCGGCGGCGGACTGCAATGTGCCGATGCGCCGGATCGCAACGTCGTCGATCGTGCCGGGCCGGCTGACCGGGACGGCGCACCGGACCACATCGAGGGAACAGCGCGACGACTCCTCGACACACTGCGGCGGTGTGGGCCGCTCCCGGCAACCGGGCTCCGGCGCGCCGCTGGGCTTGCCGGGCGCAGCGCGGGCGAGCGGTTTCAAGCGGCTCTGGAGGTGCTGGAGGCGCGCTTCGAGGTCGCCGTGATGGGCAGCGCGGCCGAGGGCGACGCCTGGCCGAGCGACGTCTACGCCACCGTGGACGCGGCCTTCCCCGAGCTGGCCACACTGCCCGTCGAACCCGCCCGGGCCGCCCACGCCGTGGTGGAGCGTGCCGCCGCCCTCGCCGCCTGGGATCCGGCCGCGCCTGCCACGCTGTCGCGCCTCCTCGGGGCCGACCCCGCGGTCGAGCCGGCCGAGCCGGCGGCAGCCGGCAGACCGAATCAGGGCCCGCGGGGATAAATCCCCGCGCTGAGGTTGCGAAGCCGGCTAAAGCCGGCTAGGCACGCGCTCGTCTCAGCCCCGAAGGGGCTTCGCAACCTTCATCACCCCCGGGCAGCGGGACGATCGATCCGCGGAGCATGACCGCAGGGCAACCGGCGGCCGGGCCGCGGCATCAGCCGGTAAGCGGGTAGAGGCGCGCGATCTCGATCCAGAGGAGGGTACGGTCGTCGCGCCGCATCGCCTCGTCGAACTCCTCCCAGTTCGGGTGCTCCTCACCGCGGACCTTCCGGTAGATGCGGCGCAGGTCGGCCAGCGGCGTCCCCTCCTGGATGCGCCCGGTGCCCTCGACGACCACATACTGGTAGAAATCGTCGCCCAGCACGACCATCGACACGCGCGGGTCACGCTGGACGTTGCGCGTCTTGGCGCGCGAGCGCGTGACCGAGATCTTGATCCGGCCGTCGTCGTCGAGCGCGTAGCTGATGAGCGAGAGCTGCGGGCGACCGTTGCGCATCTGCGTCGCCAGCGCGCCGCGGTGGTTCTGCCGGATGTACTCCATCGCCTCCTGCTGGTTCACGCCTCTCACCTCTCCTGGATCGTTGTGTGGGCGCTCGCGCCAGCTCGTTCTGCACGGCGAGGGTGGCCGCGCCGCCACGTCCGGTCGCGGGGCAGGCGCACCGGACCCTCACCCTCGAACGGCGGGCCTACGGCGCGAGCGCCACGGTGTCGCCGCTGACGGAGAGACCCGGGGTCGGCCCGCCCCCGATGGCATAGACGACGCCGTCGACCGTGGCCGCACCGAGCCCGTGCCGGCCAGCCGGCAGCGGCGTGTCGCTCGACCAGGCGTTCGTCGCCGGGTCGTAGACCTCGTTCTCCCGGTAGGTCTGGCGGGGGTCCTCCCCGCCGAGCACGTGGAGGCGGCCGTCGCGCACCGCCGCCGCGATGCCGCTGCGCGCGGTCGGCGTCGGCGCCAGCTCGCTCCATGCATCGGTCTCGGGATCGTAGACCTCAAGGGTGGGCAGGTTGCGGGCGAAGTTGCCGTCGCGCCGGCCGCCCGCGACGTAGATCTTGCCGCCGATCGCGCCAGCGGCCAGGTGGTCGCGGCCGGTGGGGAGCGCCGCCAGGCGGGTCCAGGTGTTCGTCGCGGGATCGTAGACCTCGTTGGCCAGCACGTTCGCGCCGGCCGCGCCGCCGATCGCGTAGAGCTTGCCGCTGAGCGCCACCGCGGCCAGCGCCCCGCGCGCGGTCGGCATCGGTGCCACCTCCTGCCAGGCGTTCGTCGCCGGGTCGAAGGCGAAGACCTGGTTGTTCGGCCGGCCATCCCCGACATAGCCGCCGACGAGGTAGAACCGGCCGTCGAGGGTAGCGGCCGCCGGGTGGTCGGTGCGGACGGGGGCCGGCGGGAGCCGCTGCCAGGCGTTCGCGGCCGGGTCGTAGACCTCGAAGGCATCGGTGTCGCCGCTCTCGACGAAGCCGCCCACCGCGTAGATTCGGCCGCCGAGTTCGGCCGCCGCCAGCTCGGTCCGGGCGGTTGGCATCAGCGCCCGCGCCGCCCAGCCGCCTCGATTCGCCTCACCTGGATTGGCGACACCCAGCACGCCCATCCCGGGAGCACCGGCGCCGACGGCTACGGGGCCGGCCAGCACCAGGGCGAGCAACAGGGTCGGACCGAAGCTGCGCGAACGATTGGCGGACATGGCGACCTCCGGCGCGTGCTCGCACGTCCTTGGGGCAGTGTACCGCGCCCCCGCGCACAGCGCCGCATCGCCCGCCGTCGGATCGGTGCCGCCCAGGTGATGCGGGTGCGGTGCCGCTGGCCGACGCAGATGTCTACCTCCATGAGAGGTTCATCGCTCGCTGCCGCCCGGCGTAGGGCCGGCCGGGGTCGGGTTTGTGCCGGCTCACGCGGCGCTGCGGGCGGGCGTTGACGGGAAAGTGATGGTGCGGAGCCGGGTGGCAGCGGGCGGGCGGCCTATAATCGAACACATGCGCTACATCGGCTCGAAAGAGGCGCTGCTGTCCTTCATCGACACCGTCGTCGCGGCGGAGGGGATCACGCGCGGCGTCCTGCTCGACCCGTTTGCCGGCACGGCGGCGGTGGCGCGGCACTTCAAGCGCGCCGGCTGGCGCGTCGTCTCCGGCGACCTGATGCGCTACTCCTACGCGCTCCAGCGCGCCTACGTCGTCTGCAACCGGCCGCCCACATTCGCCCGCCTCCTGGCCGGGCCGCTGCGCGAGGAGCCGCCCGGCGCCGTGCGCCAGCTCTCCTTCGAGGCTGAGACGGAGCCGCTGCGCCGGGTGATCGCCTACCTGAACGCGCTGCCCGGTGAACCCGGCTTCTTTTGGTGTCACTACTCGGAGGAGGGCTGCCGCGCCACCGCGCCCGGGGAGCCACCACGCAAGTACCTCAGCGCCGAGAACGCCGCGCGTATCGACGCCATCCGCGGCCGCCTGGCGCGCTGGCAGACGGACGGTCTGCTCGACGACGACGAGTTCTATGTGCTGCTGGCGGCGCTGATCGAGGCGATCCCCTCCGTCTCGAACATCTCGGGCACCTACGGCGCCTTCCTCAAGCGCTACGATCCGCGTACCTGGAAGCCGCTCACCCTGGAAGCCCCCGAGGTGCTGCCGAGCGAGCTGGAGCACACGGCCCACCTCGCCGATGCGAACGCGCTGGTGCGTGCGGTCGACTGCGACCTCCTCTACCTCGATCCGCCATACAACACGCGCCAGTACGCGACGAACTACCATCTGCTCGAGACGGCGGCGGCTGGCGACGCGCCCGATCTGCGCGGCGTGACCGGGCTGCGCCCGATCGATGGCCAGCGCTCGCGCTACTGCGAGCGCGGAGGCGCGGCCGAGGCGCTGGCCGATCTGGTCGAGCACGCGCGGGCACGCGCCATCCTGCTCAGCTACAACGACGAGGGGATCGTGCCGCACGCCACGATCTGCGCTATACTGGCCCGGCGCGGCGAGCCGCGCGTCTACCGGGCGCCCTACCGTCGCTTCCGCAGCGACCGCGACCGGGCCAACCGGCGCTACCGGCCGCCCGAGGCTCTGCACGAGAACCTGTACGCCGTGCGCGTGGAGCGGTGAGCCGTGATCGATCCGGAGCAGCAAGCGGTCGAGCCGGAGGGGTCGGCGCGGGCCGACGGCCTGATCGAGGTGCCGGGGCGCGGCCGGCGCCACGAGCGTAACCGCCTCAACGACCTCACCGGCCGCGAGTGGCTCTACTTCCTCAACTCGGTCGAGGCGACCAACTATCCCGTCAGTGGCCCCGAGTCCTACGGCCACAACCTCCGGCGCGAGCACCCCTCGCCCAAGCCGCCCCAGCTCATGGCGAAGCTCATCCGCTTCTTCACCCGCCAGGGCGGCTGGGTCCTCGACCCGTTCGCCGGGGTCGGCGGGACGCTGCTCGGCTGCTCGCTCGAAGGGCGCCACGGCGTCGGCATCGAGCTCTGGCCGCGCTGGATCGACGTCTACCGCGCCACCTGCCGGCAGGAGGGGCTGGCCGAGCAGATCATACTGGCCGGCGACGCCCGCAACCTGAACGCCATGCCCGAGGTTGCCGCGCGCCGCTTCGACCTGATCCTGACCGACCCGCCCTACGGCGAAATGCTGGCCCGGCCGCAGACCGGCGAGAAGCGCAAGCGCACCGGCCGACAGGACCCGACGCCGTTCACGCCGCTGCCCGAGGACCTGGGCAACCTGCCGCGGGGGGAGTTCCTGACCGCGCTGCAGGGCATCCTCTGGGCCGCCACGACCTACCTGAAGGAGCACGGGCACCTCGTCGTCTTCGCCAAGGACCTCCAGCCGAACGACCACCACCACAACATGCTCCACGCCGACATCGTCGCCACGCTCTCGAACGTGCCCACGCTCAAGTTCATTGGCTATAAGATCTGGTACGACCGCACGATCAGCCTCTACCCGTTCGGCTACCCGCACGCCTTCGTCGCCAACCAGCTCCACCAGTTCATCCTGATCTTCCGCAAGCGCGTGCCGCGACCGCGCGCCCGCCGCGCCTCCTCCGCAACCTAGCCGACCATGGGGGCCGTCCAGGGGCGTACGCTCGGCTGGGTGCAGGACGCCCAGCGGCTCGACCGGTGCCGGCTCGTCGTCGAGCTGGTCGGCCGCTTCCGCCCCATCACCTTCGCCGAGCTGCTCCCGCTCGTGCGCGAGCGCCTGGGGGTCGGCCGCTGGGCCGACGACAACTACGTCCGCTTTGCCCACGCGCTCGGCTTCCTCGACTACGACCGCGCCGCCGACAGCTTCGCGCTGACGGAGCTGGGAGACGCGCTCCTCTTCACGCCGACGCGGCCGACCACGACCACGCCGACATTGTTCGACGAGCCGGCGGCCGCCACGCCCGAGCGCGGCCCGCGCCTCATCCGCGAGAGCTCGCCCGAGGAGATCGAGGTGTTCGGCCGCGCGCTACTCGGCTACCCGCCAGTGATGCGCGTGCTTGACCTGCTCGTCCAGAGCGAGCACCGCACGAAGTTCGACATCGGCCAGCGACTCGGCTTCGTGGGCGAGGAGGGCTTCACCTCCATCCCCGAGTCGCGCTACGTGATCGCGGTTGCGCGCGAGGGCAAGGCGAAGCACGACTACGAGGGCACGGCCGACAAGTACGCGCGCTGCATCGCGCGCTGGTGCGAGCAGATGGGCTGGGTCGAGAACGTGCCCAAGCCGATCGAGGTCGAGGAGGGCGGCCGGCGCTACTGCGTCACCGTACGCCACGCCTACAAGCTCACCGAGGCGGGGCGGCAGGCGTGGCGGCGCGGCCGCGGCGGCAGCACGAGCGCGCGCGTGCCCAAGCGCGTGCCGATCGAGATGCTCGCCTCGCGGGCGCTGCCCGGGGCCGAGTTCGTGCGCGGGCGCCGGCTGCTCGTGCTCGAGGCGCTCCAGCGCGCGAAGGGAGGCACCACACCCGCCGAGATCGTCGCCTACCTCCACAGCCGAGAGGTCGTCGCCTCGGCCGAGACGGTCGCCTACGACCTGCGCTGCCTGGCGAACATGGGGTTGCACCTGCGCGAGGTCGGCGACGCCTGGCTGCTGCGCGACACCGTCGTGCTCGACCGGCCGGCCGAGCTCGCGGTCCGGCCGGCGCGGGCGGATGCGGTCGAGGAGGTGGTGGCCGGGCTGGGCGGGCGGCTGCGCTACGTCGCCCCGGCGTTCCTCGAGGTCATCCGCCAGAGCTTCGACTCGGAGCGCGAGCGCGAGTTCGAGGCGAGCGTCGAGGAGGTGCTGCACCACCTGCTCGACTTCGAGACGCAGCGGCTGGGCGGCGGCCTCCAGCCCGACGTGCTGGCCTGGCACCGGGCACCCTTCCCGCGCTTCAGCTACGGCATCATCGTCGACGCCAAGGCGGCGCGCGCCGGCTACTCGGTCACGATCGAGTCGGCCGACCAGATGACGCGCTACGTGCGTGAGTGGGAGCGGCGGCTGCTGCGCGAGCACGAGATCCCGCGCGCCTACTTCCTGTTCGTCTCCTCGGCGTTCCGCGGCACCCTCCAGGGCCTGCAGACGATCAAGGAGCGCACGCAGGTCGACGGCGCGGCCATCACCGCCCGCAATCTGCTCTACCTCGCCGAGCGCATGCGCGCCGCGCGCCACCGCGTCGACCACCGCGCCGTCCAGACGCTCCTGGGCTCGGGCGGGGAGATCACCGAGGCGATGATCGACGCGCTCGGCTGAGCGACCGCGGCGGCCTACAGCCGCTGGAGCTTGTCCGGTCAGCGCTCGAGCGCGCCGGTGGCGAGCGGCAGCTCGACGATGAAGCGCGTGCCCCGGCCGCGCTCGCTGTCGACGGTGATCTGCCCGCCGTGGTTGACGATCGTCTCCTTCACGATGGCGAGGCCGAGCCCCGAGCCCGGGCCGCCCGGCGGCAGCGCGCGACCGCGGTAGAACCGCTCGAAGATGTGGGGTAGGTCAGCCGGGTCGATGCCGGTGCCGGTGTCCGCCACCTCGACGACCACCCAGCCGTTGTCGAGGGTGACCGAGATGCGGACCACGCCGTCGGGCGGGGTGTGGCGGACGGCGTTCTCGATCAGGTTGAGGAAGACGCGGCGCAACTGGTCGGGATCGCCCGCGATCGGCGCCTCCTCGATCAGGCGGAGCTCGAGGCGGGGGCCGGCGACGTCGCCACCCGGGCGCGGGCGCAGCGCCGCCGCCTCGGCGATCACCTCGACCAGGTCGACCTCGACGCGTTGCCGCGGGTTCGCGCCCGGCTGGGCGGCGCGCTCGAGCTGCGCCAGCAGCAAGAGATCGTTGGCGAGGCGCACCAGCCGGTCGGCCTGCCCCTGGAGGTCGCGCACCAGCGCCCGGCGCTCGCTCGTCGCCAGCGCCGGATCACCGGCCAGCAGGTCGAGATTGCCGCGCAGGGCGGTGAGGGGCGAGCGCAACTCGTGCGCGGCGTCCTGGACGAAGCGGGCCTGGGCCGCCACCCCACCCTCGAGCCGCTTGACCTGGCGCTCGTACTCGGTCAGGTTGCGGCCGAACTCGTAGAGCGTCCAGACCGGCACGAGCGCCAGCAGGGCGAGGCTGGGATCGAGCCAGCCCAGGCCCACCAGCGCGGTGCCGATCGCGAGCCAGCTCGGCTCGATCAGGATGCCCTGGCCGAGCACCTGGCGCACCACGGCGGGGTAGGGCCGGTGCTCGCGCAGCGCCAGGATGCCGCCGAGGAGCGCGCCGTTGACGCCGATATGGACCACCGCCGCCAGCGCGACGATGAGGAGCGGCAGCGGCTCGAGCAGGCCGATCGGATTGGCAGCGAACGGCCCGCCCAAGCCCGGCCCCGAGAGCGCGTCGAACACCAGCGCCGCCGCCGCCACCGCCAGCGCGTGCTGCGCCCCGTTGAAGAGCGCGTTGTCCCACGGCCGGCGCAGCAGCCGATTGGCCACGATGGCGCCTAGGCCGGTGGCCACGCTCGCCAGCAGGGGCGGCAACGCCAGCGCCATGGCGAAGTTGGCGACCGTGGCCGGGCTGGACTTGCGCTGCGGGCCGAACTCGACCACCGGCAGGTTGAGGACAACGCGCAGGACCATCAGCAGCAGCGTCGCCACCAGGAGCCGCGGCTCGGCCCGCAGGCGGTTACCGACGCCGGGATCGAGCCACCAGAGGGCGAGCGCCACGGCCGGCGCGGCCGCGATGACCAGCCAGAGGTAGCGCCGGGCCGGGCGCGGCAGGGTGCTGCCCGGGGCGACCCCGCCGGCTGAAGCGCGTCCGGGCAGGGGGAGGGCGCTGAGCTTCGGCCAGTGCATCGGCGCCGGCTCCCCGCCTACTGGCGGAGCACGTAGCCGACGCCGCGAATCGTGTGCACGAGCGGCGGCTCGCCCTCCGCCTCGAGCTTGCGGCGGAGGCGGGCGATGTACACCTCGAGCAGGTTCGAGCTCAGATCCTCGTCGGCGCCCCAGACGGCGTCGTGGAGGTGGGCGCGCGTCTGCGGGGTGCCGGGTCGCTCCATCAGCGCGCGCAGCAGCAGGAACTCGGTGCTGGTCAGCGGCACGAGCCGGTCACCGCGGTGGACGGTGCGCTCGTTCAGGTCGAGGGTGAGATCGTGGAACCGCAGCACGGAGCCCCGGTGCCGCCGGCGCAACTGGACCTTGAGGCGCGTCAGCAGCTCGGGCATGGCAAACGGCTTGACGATGTAGTCGTCGGCGCCGATCTCGAGACCCTGGATCCGATCCTGAAGCTCTGACTTGGCAGTGAGCATGATCACCGGCACTTCCAACTCGGTGCGCAGCCGAGCGCAGACGGTAAAGCCGTCGAGCTGGGGCAGCATCACGTCGAGGAGGACGAGGTCGGGCCGCCAGGCGAGGGCGCGCTCGACAGCGCTTCGCCCGTCATCGGCCGTCGCCACTTCGTAGCCCTCCTGCGCGAGGGTGCGAGCGAGCATACGCTGGATATCGACATCGTCCTCAACTACAAGAATCCGATCCGTCATCGCCCCTCCGGTCATCAGGTGGCGGGCTGCTGCACGCGTAACACGAACCCAAACGCCGCTTCAGTATACCACCGGGCAGGGTCAGGTAAGTCAGGGAAATGCACTCCCCGGGCCGGCGCATCTGGCGCTCGCCGGAAACCCGAGGTTCGCCGTGGCGCAACGCTATCGACTGGTCGTGTGCATCCCCGGTTACGATGGGGTAAGATGGCACGGCAAGGGGGGACGTCGGGCAGGTGCTCGCAACCTGGGAGGATCAAGAATGCAACTGTGGCGCAAAATGGGAATGCTGGGACTGACAGTCGCGCTCGCTGTCCTGACCGTGGCGGCGCCGGCCAGCGCCATGGACTGGTGCGCGCGCGATCCGCAGGTGCCGATCGTGATCGGCAGCAAGCAGTACATCGTGCACGCCGTGTTCGCGGTCCCGCGCGACTACCTGCCGATCAGCGATGAGCCCGTGATCCAGGTGCTGGACGTCTCGACGCGCGGCAACTCCGCCACCGTGTCCATCGCGCTCACGGGCCGCCTCAAGCTCGGCGCCAACGGCAACGGCAACGGGTTCGCCCTCGGCATCGTCAACGGCAACGGCAACGGCAACAGCCAGGCCTGGGCGATCGGCAACGGCAACGGCCAGGCGCTCGGCAACCCCCACCTCGTGGTGCCGCACCGGTGCTTCGGGTAGACGCGAGCGCCCCGCTCACAGAGAGGCAAGCCGGGCCTGCCGCGGCGGGAGGGCGGCTACCGGGTCGAGAAGGTGAGGGTCTGGACCATCGGTACATCCTGGACGCCGTAGGTCCA
>JBHOQZ010000533.1:0-4021 GCA_042408635.1 Chloroflexota bacterium | reverse complement strand
GCCGCCGCCACCACCTGCTCGAAGTTGTCGAGCAACAGCAGCAGTTCCCGCTCCTGGAGGTACTCGGTCAACAGCCGGTCGAGCGGCTGCGTGCCGCCCTCGCGCAGCCCGAGCGCCCGCACGACCGCCGCCGGCACGACGGCGGGATCGCCGATCGGGCCGAGCGGCACCAGGAGCGCGCCGTCGGCGAAGCGATCCATCAGCACGGTTGCCACCTGGAGCGCCAGGCGCGACTTCCCCGCCCCCGCCGGGCCGGTCAGCGTCAGCAGCCGCACGGCGGGACCCGTGAGGAGCGCGACCAGCCCGGCCAGGTCCGCGTCGCGCCCGACGAGCGACGAGCGCAGCACGGGGAGGTTGTGCTGCCGGGCCGAGAGGCTGCGCAGCGGCGGAAACTCCGCCGGCAGCCCCGGCGCGCCGAGCTGGTAGACCCGCTCCGGGCGCGGCAGATCCTTCAGGTGGTGCAGGCCAAGGTCGCGCAGCCGCGCCTCGGGCGGCAGCGTATCGCGCGCCAGCTCGGCGGTCGGCTGGGCGACGACGATCTGGCCGCCGTGCGCGGCCGCCAGCAGGCGCGCCACCCGGTTGACGGTGGGGCCGAAGTAGTCGCAGTCGCGCATCTCGACCGCGCCGGTGTGGAGGGCCAGGCGCACCGCGACGCCGTCGATCGGCCAGCGCTCCGCCACCATCGCCCGCTGCGCGGCCAGCGCCGCGCGAATGGCCTCGGGGGCCGTGTCGAACACCGCACAAACGGTGTCATTGACTGTCTTGAAGATGAAACCCGCGTGCGCGTCGGTCGCCGCGCGCAGTCCCTCGGTGTAGCGCGCGAGGATGCCGGGCATCTGTGCCGCGTGCCGCTCCCAGAGCTGCGCGCTGCCCTCGATGTCGGCGAAGAGAAAGGTGACCGTCCCGACCGGGACCTGGGACATCGTTACCGCTCCAGGTTAGGTTGTGCCAGAAGCGCGCCCGCTGCCGGGAGCGGCCGCGCCGGTGGGGCGACAGGCTCGGCATCGCCAGTATAGCCGACGTGCCTCGCTAGCGTTCTGCTCCCCCGGCTGCTTTGAGTTGCCGCGCGCGTCTCCGGCGCACGGAACGGTACGGAGGGAGCGCCGGCGTGTGAAGTCCCGGGCCGTCTTTCAGGCGGCGCGGCGCACCGGCAGGCTCTCAGCATCGTCCTGCCCGGCCGTATCGGGGGCGCCGCTGCCGAGCGCGACCACGACCGCCAGCGAGACGATGCCCAGGACCGCGGTAAGCACAATCACTCCGTCGATGCTGACCGGCAGGAACGGGACCTGGCCGCCGACGAACGGCGCGCCAAGGGCGCCGCCGAGCAGCGCGCCCAACCCCATCACGACGCTGTAGAGCCCCATGAAGAGGCCCCGATCGGTGGCAATCAGGCTGCTGAGGCGGGCGAGGTAGCCGACTGCGGCCGGCAGGAAGCCGGATTCGATCAAGACGCCAAGCGCGAAGAGCCCGAGGGCGACGCCGCGCAGCACCTCGTTCGAACCGCTGTGGTTGATCAGCCAGGCCGCGACGCAGGCGAGGAAGAGGCCGCCGATGGCGATGCGCATGATCGCGGTCTCGGTCAGGCGCTTGAAGGCGTACCCCCACGCCATAGAGCCGCCGGCAAACAGCACCGCGTAGATGCCGAGCGCCAGCGCGAGGCCGCGCGTGTCGTCGGCGTAGAGGCCGGCCAGGTACTGGCCTGGCGGCGGGTTGTGGATGCGCAACTGGTAGATGGCGTGCGTGTTCCAGAGGCCGACGACCGCGTTCACGGCCAGCCAGGCCGGCAGGAACCGCCAGATCGCGCGCTGCCTGAGCAGATTCATGGCGCTGGTGTGGAGGTCGCGGTGGGGGGCGAACTCGGACGGGTGCTCGCGGACGCGCCGGAAGAGGAACGCACTGATCAGGTAAGGGATCCCGAGCAGGACGAACGCCCAACGGCCGACGCCGCCCCAGAGGAGCGTGCCGACCACCGAGCCGCCGACGATCGCGATCGCGGTCGAGGCCTCGAAGAGCGCCATGACGCGCCCCCTGAGGACGCGGTCGTGCTCAGTGCGCGCGCTCAGGAAGCCGAGGATGGCGGGGATGGAACTGGCGCTGCTGAGGCCTTCGAGCAGGCGCGTGATGAGCAGCAGCCAGAGGATCGTGGTGGCTGCCGTGAGCTGCACCGCCACCAGCCCGAGCAGCGGCCCCAGCAGCAGGAACCAGCGTCGCCCGCGGCGGTCGCTCTGGGCGCCCATGAGCGGGGCGAGCAGCAGCTCGGTGGCGTAGAAGGCGGTGCTGAAGAGGCCGACGGTGAGGGGGGAGACCTCGTACTCGGTCTTGTTGATGTGGGCGAGGAAGAGCGTGAGCATGATGCCCGTGGCGGCGTTGGCGAGGCGCAGGAAGAAGTTGCCGCTGAGCGCCGCCCAGAGCGTCCCGTCGAGCCGCGCGGCCGGTTCGGTCCCCGCCGCCTGGGCCTCCCCCACGAGCTTCACCGACCGAGTCCCTCCACGGCTACTCCGACGCGGGCCCCCACGCACACACCCGTGGGCACGAGTATACCGGCCAAACCTGTTACCGTCCAGTCACATCACGCCGCCCGGCTGACACGCGCGCTACACACGTGCCGGAGCCGGCCGGTGCGCCGCCGGCGCGCCGGCGGCGCGGGCTCGTCAGGTGGCGGGCGAGCGGCTACTATGGGCGAGAGATGGCGAGAGGGGGCATGGGGGCGTGCGCAATCCGCTCAACCTGGCACTGGTGTTGATCCCCGTCGCACTGATCGGCCGCTTCCTCGGCTGGCCGGACACGCTCGTCTTCGCCGCCAGCGGCCTGGCGATCGTGCCGCTGGCGAAGTGGATGGGGACCAGCACCGAGCACCTAGCCGTGCGGCTCGGCCCGGGAATCGGCGGTCTGCTCAACGCCACCTTCGGCAACGCGGCCGAGTTGATCATCGCCTACTTCGCGCTGCAGGCCGGGCTCATCAACGTCGTCATGGCCTCGATCACGGGCTCGATCATCGGCAACATCCTGTTCGTGCTCGGCCTGGCCGCGCTCTGGGGCGGCTGGGGCCGCGACTGTCAACAGTTCAACCGGACCGCCGCCGGGGCCAACAGCACCATGCTGGCGCTGGCGGTCATCGGGCTGGTAATGCCCGCGACGTTCGACCTGACGGTGCAGGAGCGCACGCGCTCGCTCACCCAGACGCTCAGCGTCGAGATCGCGCTTGTGCTGCTGGCCGCCTACGCGCTCTACCTCCTGTTCAGCCTGCGCACGCACCGGCACGTCTACGGCGCCGGCGAGGAGACGGAGGAGGAGCTCCACGGACCAAGCTGGTCGATCGGTCGCTCGGTGCTGGTCCTGCTCGTGGCCACGGTGGGCGTCGCCCTGATGAGCGAGACGCTCGTGCACGTGCTCGAGAACGTGACGCACACGCTCGGCTGGACCGAGATGTTCGTCGGCGTGATCCTCATCCCGGTGATCGGCAACGCCGCCGAGCACCTGACCGCCGTCACGGTGGCGCGCAAGGGGCAGATGGACCTGAGCCTGGGCATCGCGGTCGGCTCGAGCCTCCAGATCGCGCTGTTCGTGGCGCCGGTGCTGGTGCTCCTGGGCGCGCTGCTCGGGCAGCCGATGACGCTGCGGTTCAACACCTTCGAGGTCGTGGCGGTCGCGCTCACGGTCCTGATCGTCAACTTCGTCTCGCTCGACGGCGAAACGAACTGGTTCGAGGGCGCGCAGCTCCTCGCCGCCTACGGCGTCCTCGCCATCGCCTTCTTCTTCCATGACTAGGCGCCGGCTCCGGGTCCCGATCGCCCTCTCACTCGCGATCGCCGCGGCGCTGTTGCCCCCGGGGCCATCGGGGGCGGGCGGAGAGCGGCTGGCAGGGGGGCCCGCCTGTGCGGTTAGCTACTCGACGACCGAGCTGGCGGGTGGCGGCTTCGAGGCCGAGGTCCTGCTGCGCAACGGGGGCAACGCCCGGATCGGCTGGACGCTGCGCTGGGAGTTCACGCGCGCGGAGACGGTGACCGAGGCCTGGAACGCC
>JBHOQZ010000525.1:0-1079 GCA_042408635.1 Chloroflexota bacterium | reverse complement strand
CTCGGCTACCGCCGCCCGCTCTTCCTCATGCTCTCCTCGGGCGGCATCACCACGCCCGAGACCGCGCTGGCGGCGCCGATCCGGCTGGCGGAGAGCGGGCCGGCCGCGGGTGTCCTGGCCGGCGTCTTCTACGGCCAGCAGGCCGACCTGCCCTCGCTCATCACCTTCGACATGGGTGGCACCACCGCCAAGGCGTCGATCGTCGAGGGCGGCCAGGTGTCGCGCACCGCCGAGTTCGAGGTCGGGGGCGGGCTGTCGGTGACGAGCCGCCTGATCCGCGGCGGCGGCTACGCCCTGCGCGTGCCCATGATCGACATCGCGGAGGTCGGGGCCGGCGGCGGCAGCATCGTCTGGATCGATCGGGGCGGCTCGCTGCAGATCGGGCCGCGCTCGGCCGGCGCGGTGCCTGGCCCGGTCTGCTACGGCCAAGGTGGGGAGGAGCCGACCGTCACCGACGCCAACGTCGTGCTCGGCTATCTGAACCCCAACCACCTCTGCGGCGGAGCGGTGCCGATCCAGGCGGAGCGCGCCCAAGCGGCGCTGGCCGAGCGGGTGGCCTGGCCGCTCGGGCTCGACCTCCACGCCGCCGCCTACGGCGTCCACCGCGTCGCCAACGCCGCCATGCAGCGCGCACTGCGTGCCGTCTCGACCCAGCGCGGCCGCGATCCGCGCGGCTATGCGCTGATCGCCTTCGGCGGCAGCGGCCCCGTGCACGCCGCCGAGCTGGCGCGGGCGATGGAGATGCCGCGCGTGATCGTCCCGCCGGCGCCTGGCCTCTTCTCGGCGCATGGCCTATTGCTGGCCGAGATCGAGCACCACTATGTGCGCGGCTGCTTCCGCGACACCGCCGCGGTCGATCCGGCCGAGGTGGACCGCCTGATCGGCGAGCTCGAGGCCGAGGCGCTGGCAACGCTCGCGGCCGAGGGCTATCCGCCCGGGCGGGTCGAGCTGCGCCGCGCGGCGGATTTGCGCTACCGCGACCAGGCGTATGAGTTGACGGTGCCCCTCGGCCCCGGCCGCGTGGACGCGGCTGAGCTGGCGGCGCTGGTCGAGCGGTTCGCGGCCGAGCATGAGGGCAC
>JBHOQZ010000263.1:0-2503 GCA_042408635.1 Chloroflexota bacterium | reverse complement strand
CCTGCGTGCCGCCGACGGTCGCCTCCTGGCCGACGTGCTCGAGCCCCCCGCCGACGGCCTCTACCCGAGCGAGCGCCAGCAGCGTGTAGTCGCCGGGCGGTACACCGCTCAGGTTGAGCGTGTGCACGTCGCGGACGGTGTCGCCCGGGCGCCAGCGCTCGCTCGGGTAGAGGCCGTCGGCGGGGGGCTCGAGCACGTCGGCCAGGAGGCGACCGTCGGCGGCACGCAGGGCGAGGCCGAACCGCAGGTCCGGCGGCTGGGGGGCGGTGCAGGTCCAGTAGAGCGCGGCGGTGAGCGCGCCGCCGGTGCCCGGCTCGTCCCCCGGCCGCTCCCAGCCGATCAGCGCGAGACCGGGCCGCACCGGCAGCGGCGGATCGAACTCGAGCGGCGGCTCGGGCGGGCGCTGCGCGTGCTCGGGGCCGATCGCCACCTCCCCGATCACCACGCGGTCGCCGACCGGCACACCGTCGGCGCCCTGGATCGGCACGCGCTCGCCTGTGGCGGCGTCGTAGAGGCCGACCTCGATCCGGTAGACGCCGGGCGGCGCGTTGCGCGCCACCGGCAGCTCGTACTCGTCGCGGAGCAGGTCGCCGGCGCGCCAGCGCGACGAGGAGTAGACAGGGTTGATCGGCGGACGGTCGAGGCCGCCGTAGAGGTGCTCGCGCGGGCTGAGCAGGTGGACGAACCCGGTCAGGTCGCGCCCGACCGGCGCCAGCACGCGCCAGTAGAGCATGACGCGAAACGCCCAGTGGCCCGGGGCCAGGTCGAAGCCCGTGAGCTCGAGCCGGCCTCCGTCGAACCGCAGGTCAAGCGGCTCGGCCGGCTCGAACCGGATCGGGAAGTCGGGCCGGGCGGCGATCGCGGGGTCGAGGTCATAGCGCGCCAGGTGGAGGCCGTGGAAGGCGGCGCCGGGATCGGAGGCATGGCCGGTCGGCCCGAAACCGCCCGACGCCAATCCGACCGCCCCTTCTCGGGCAGCCCGAGTTGCCAGCGCGAGCTGCTGATGCACCAGCCCGCTCGGGTCGAGCACGTTGGCCTGCCACTCGACTACCCAGACGCGCCGCCGCCCCTCGACCACCGCGTTGAGCCGGTCCAGCCCCTCCCAGCGCAGCGCCAGGCGCAGGTGGGGCACCGTCTCGTCGGGCAGGGCGAAGACCGGCGCCGGCCCGTGGTAGTAGTGGTTGAAGGCGACCTGACTGTAGCCGCTCACCAGCACGATCGCGTCGTTGGGCGCGGCCACCCGGCCCAGGTACTCGGCCGCGCCGCGGTAGTCCTCGCGCCAGAGCCGCGTGTCGCCCGCCTGCGCGAGCAGCGCCGGCAGCGCGAGCGCCAGCCAGAGGACGGCCACACCCAGTCCCGGCAGGAGCGCGAGCGCCCGCACGGGGGCGGGGAAGCGGCGCGCGTCCACGGCGCCGCCCGCGAGGCCGGCGATCGCCGCCCCAACCAGCCCGAGCAGTACGGGCAGCACGAGCAGCAGATAGCGGGGCACGAACTTCGGCCGGTCCATCACCAAGAGCGCGAGCAGGGCGCAGGGCAGGGCCAGCGCCACCGCCAGCGCCAGCGCGCCGAACGTGCGGCCGCGCACGATCAGCCAGAGCGCCCCGAGCGCCGCCGCGCCCAGGGCCACCGCGATCACCTCGGGCGCGATCGCGTAGCCGAGGTCGGGCCCCAGCGTCGCCAGGCGATCCCCCACGACCCAGGCGAGCGCGGTGACGCGCAGCATGTCGGCCGGTTCGAGGGTGCCGGGCCAGTAGGTGTCGCTCGCGCCGAGCACACCGGCCAGGTTGGGCAGCCAGGGCAGGAAGAGGAGCGCCCCGGCGGCGGGCGCGAGGCCCGCCAGCGCGGCCCGCCGCAGCCGGGCCCGGATACCCGCTGGCGGGCCAGGCGCCGGATCGGGCCAGGCGACATAAAGGAGGAGCCAGGCCGCCTCGACCGCGCCGATCAGGCCGAACTGGAGGTGCATCCAGAGCCCGGCGGCGTTGAACAGGGCGAGCGCGACGAGCCAACGCGGCCGCGCCGGCACCGGCGCGAGCACGCGCAGCAGGCAGTAGAGCGCGAGCGCGCCCAGCGCGAGCAGCGCGGTGTAGCTGCGCACCTCCTGGCTGTACCAGACATGGAACGGGGAGAGGGCGAGCAGGAGCGCCGCGGCCAGCCCCGCCGGACGACCCGCCAGCCGCGCCACCAGCGCCCACGTGGCGGCCACCCCGAGCACGCCCCAGGCGACCGAGAGGAAGCGCAGCGCGAAATCGTCAGCGCCCGCGAGCGCCGTCCAGCCGCCGAGCAGGGCGAAGTAGAGCGGCGGGTGCTCGTCGTTGGCGAGGCGCGCCACCATCTCCGGCAGCGGCTGGCGCGCATACCAGACCGTCAACCCCTCGTCGTACCAGAGGCTCTGATCCGTTAGCCCGTGCAGGCGCAGCAGGAACGCCGCGACCAGCACGGCCAGCCCCGCCGTCGGCCAGGCGCTGGCTGCGGCCGGGTGCGTCGCGGCGTGGGCCACCGACCC
>JBHOQZ010000520.1:0-5390 GCA_042408635.1 Chloroflexota bacterium | reverse complement strand
CGATGGCGAGCGCAAACAGCGGAGCCAGGAGCCCGGCCCAGGCGGCGCGATCGCGGACCACGCCGACCCTGACCACGGCGACGATCGCTACTGCCAGCACGGCAAACGCCGCCTCCGCCCGGGCTCGCCGGCCCTGGGCGGGGGCGCCCGGTCGGGCTCGTCCTGGCGTCCGGCGCGCTGCTGGGGGTGGCCGTTCTGGCGAAGGACGTGGCGGCGTTTGCCGTGCTGGCAGTAGCGATCGTCGCCGTGGTCAGGGTCGGCGTGGTCCGCGATCGCGCCGCCTGGGCCGGGCTCCTGGCTCCGCTGGTTGCGCTCGCCATCGTCGCCGGCTGGCGCGGCGTGCAGTACTTGGTCGTGGCGCAGCTTGGTCTGCTCGCTGCCTGGCAGGCGGCGACGATGGAGCGGCTCGCGCTGATGCGCACGGAGGTCATGTGGGCGCCCTTGCAGCGGGTGCCCGAGGCGTTCCAGGCGGTGCTCGGCGCCTACGAGCCGCTGCTGCCGGCGCTCGCTCTCGCCCTGCTCGCCTGGCTCCTGGGTGTCACCCAGACCGTTGGGCTTCCTACACCTGCTACGACCCGCGGAGATCGCGGCGGAGCCGGCGGGCGGAGTTCCGGCCGGCGTGCCTGTGAAGCCGGGCTCGGCGACGGGTCGGGCGCCGGCGTGGGGCACGGCAGCGACGTGAGCGGCTCGTCGCACGCCGGCGTCTCCGTGGAATCCTGGCAGGGGCAGACGGGCTGCCGGCTTTCGTGGCGTCCGCGTCATCCATTCACGGGTGCGGTCTCCCTGGCATCCTGCGCGGGGCATGGGGGTGGCCGAGCCGGCGGGACCGTCGAGGTCGCGCGCGCCGTGCTCGCGGTGGCGGTGGTGCTCTGGTTCGGCTGGTTTCTGCTCGCCAGCGGACCGCAGGCCAACGTACGCCACCTCGTCATCGGCACGGCGTTGGCTGAGTTGCTGGTGCTCGACCTGATCCAGCGCGCGGTACAGGCCGCGCGCCGCGCCACCGCCCGCGAGCCGTCGGGTCGCCCGCGCTTGACGCGCAGCGCCGTGGCCGGGCTCCTGGTGGCGGTCGCCACCGCCTCGCTACTCCTGCTGGGCTGGCGCGGGCTCGACTCGACGGTGCGCGCGTTTCGGGCGCTGCGAGAGGCCGGCGCGAACCAGCGGGCGGTCGCCGCCTGGATCCGGCAGAACACGCCGAGCGACGCGGTGCTCTCCGGCTGGGGCTGGTACGTTCCCTGGCACCTTGCCTTCCTCGCCCACCGATCGGTGAGCGCGGTGGACCTCCATGCACCCGACCTCGAAGGCCTGACGGAGTGGCTCGTGCTCATCCCGGAGCAGGCGATCGAGGGAGATGACGCGCGCCTGGCCAGCTTCCTGGCCGGCCGGCAGCCGGCGCTCGAGGTCGGCAGCTACCGTGTCTATCGGATCCAGCCGCCGCCCAGCGGCCCGCTCCGGCTCGTCGCCCTCTACCCGCACGGCACGCGCGCCGGGCAGCCCTTCCAGGTCCAGCCGGACGGGCGCTCGGCGCTCGCGGTCGCGGCCGAGTATGCGACGCGCGACACGGTCATCCTCGTCGACGGCGAGCCGCTGGCGACGATCTTCGGCGGTCCGACGCTCCTCTCGGCCACCGTGCCGGACCGGCTGTTCGCCGAGCCGGGACGCCACACGGTCGCGCTGCGCAACCGGCGCGGCAATTCGAACGCCCTCGACTTCGTCGTCGAGCCGTGACCCCGGCGAGAGCCGAGGGACGCTCACTCGGGCGGCACGACGTAGTACATCTTGATCGAGAACGTCGGCTCCGCGCCCGGCGGAGGCGAGCCGCGGATGGGGCGCGGTGCGGCGCGCGCCGCCGCCGGGCCGAGGTCGTCGAGCCGCTCGAAGAGCACGGCGGGGCGCCCCTCGGCCAGCGCGCCGGTCGCCTCGTGCGGCAGCCAGCCGCCGTAGAGGAGCCGCAGGTCGGCATCGGCCCGGCGGCGCTCGACTCGCAGCTTGTAGAAAAGCGCCTCGTACCAGTGGTAGCTGGGGGAGAGGACGAGCGACCGCGGCGGCAGGTCGTCGATGAACTCATCGAGGAAAGCGTCGACGCTCCGGCCGCTCTGGTCGACCAGCGGCAAATGGCTCCAGAAGAGCGTCGCGGCGAGCGTCAGCGCCGCGACCGCCGGCAGCCGCGCCAGCCAGGCATCCCGGCGCCATCGCTGCACGGCGCCCTCCGCGGCCGCGAGCGCCCAGCCCGCGCCGAAGGCGAGCAGGGCGTACGCGGGCAGGCCGTAGGCCGGTGCGTTGAAGCTGAGGTTGTTCACCTGCTGGGCAAAGACGCCGAGGAGGGCCGCCACCTCGAGCGCTGCCCAGCGGGGACGGTGGCGGGCCAGCAATACCAGCCCCGCCAGGCCGAGCGCCAGGCCCACCCAGGTTGCCTGATCGACCCACCAGCCGCAAACGACGCCCACCCGCTCCAGCACCAGGTCGGGTCCGGGCGGCACATTGGCGGCCAGCTCGACGCGCGCGCGGCGCCAGATCGCCTCCGGTGTCGCCTCGTCCAGCTCCGCATAGACGACCGGGCGCGCCAGCGCCCAACGCAGGTAGAGCAGTTGCACCGCCGGCACGAGCAGCGCCCCCACCACCAGGCCGAGGCGGCCGACTCGCGCGAGCACCGGGCCCGGCCGCAGCACGGCCAGCAGCAGGAGCGCGGGTACGAGCGCCAGCATCGACCAGTGGTTCCAGAGGGCGGTGCCGATCAGCAGCCCGGCGCCCGCCAGCGCCATGGGCGAGCCACACGTCTCCCAGCGCCAGAGCAGACCCAGCGCAAGGGTGAAGAGGAGCACCTGCAGCGGGTGGGTGCCCGCCTGGACCGCCTGCGACCAGAGCGTCAGGCTCCAGGCGAAGAGCGCCGCCGCGGCGAAGGCGGCCCAGCCGCGGCCGGTAGCCACGAACACGAGCCAGCCGAGCGCCAGCACCGTCAGCGCCGCCAGCACCGCCGAGAGGAGGTTGACGCGGTAGGCGAGGGTTTGCACGGGCAACTGCCCGAACAGGTGGTTGAGGAGCACGTAGGCCGGGAAGAACGGCGGGTGCGGGATCCCCAGCACCCGGCCGGTGAACTGGAACTTCGCCACGTCGCCGAAGCTGCTGAGCCCCGGCAGCAGGGTGAGCGTGTATGTCCAGAGGGCGAAGAGCGCGAGTGAGGCGGCCGCGCCGGCGAACACAGCCGCGCAGTCCAGACCGCCGTGCGGCGGGAGCGAGGGTGCCGCCGCCGACTCGCCGGACATATCCGGCGCCTCGGCCCAGGACGCAGCGTCGCGAATCCTAGGCCGCTCAGACGGTAGCGAGGCCGGGGCACGGCGCGGGAGGGTCACCGCGCCTCCAGAGGCGCCAGCATCGGCGGTTGCAGGCGGCAGCCTAGTGAGCGGTCGATGACGGTGCATTCGCCGATGATCCGGGGCCGCGGACCGGCGGCGTGGTAGAGGCTCGCGGTCCAACCCGCCTCCGCCGGACGCAGGACGACGTACCCGAACTCGGAGAGGCTGTACGCACGGGTGACGGTGAGACCGGCGCCGGGCGGCGCGCCGCGTGGCACCGTCACCCCCACGAGCTGCTCGGGTTGCGGCGAGCCGACGAGGATGGTGCCGCCATTGCCCGCGACAAGCTGCGGCGGGGCGCCAGCCAGCTCGAGCCCCTGCACCAGGTGGACGTGCCCGGCCAGCGCCAACTGCACTGCGTCGGGCAGCCCCTCTCGGGCAACCGCGGCGGCCAGCGTCTGGGTCCGGATCGCCAGGTGCGTGCCCGCCACGTTCTCGGTTGTGAGCTGCGCGCCGACCACGGGCTTGTGCGCGAGGAGCCAGGCGCTGCCCGTCTGCTGCTGCCAGGTGGCGAGCTGCTGGCGGTAGATGGCGACCTGCCGTTCGTCGACATGGTCGTCCTCGGCGATTGCCGTGTCGAGCACGAGCAGGGTCGGCCCACCGGGCAGCGGCACGGTGAACGGTGCGGTCGGCGTGTCGTCCGGGGCATGGGCACCAGCGCGATCACAGTGGGCGAGGTTTGCGTCGTCGGGATTGAGGAAGTAGAACCAGCCTCGGCCCATCTTACGGCACTGCTCGTGGTTGCCGCGGAGGATGACCCAGGGCGCGGTGCGCAGCAGCGGCGCGGCCGGCTCGAAGAAGTCGGCCCGCCAGGTCGGCCAGTTGTCGCCGTAGACGGTGCCGCAGCGGGCGGGGTCGGGGCAGGGCGAATAGCGGTAAACGAAGTCGCCGGCGTGGATGACCAGGTCGGGCCGCGCAGCCGCGGCGTTGGCCGCGACGCTGGCGAACGGCCAGCGCAGGCGCGGGTCGCCACCGGGTGGGTTAAGGCACTCCTGCGTATCCGGGTAGCCCGTCTTGATCCGGCAGCCGGTGTCGCCGATGAGCAGGATCGTCTCGATCCGTGGGCCCAGCAGCGGCAGCGGCTCGCCCTCGAGGGTCGCCCGTGCCGTGCCGGCGGGCAATCGCGCCTGGCAGACCGTGACCACGCCCACATACGGCGGCGGCACGGGCTCGCGTGGCCGCATGGGCCAGGTGGCACCCTCGACCTCGAGTGCCGGACACGGCGCGCCCGCCTCGACAACGGCGCGCGCCAGCAACTCGCCGCCAGGGCCGAGCTGGACCCAGACGGGGTACCCGCTTGCGGGTCCGCCGCCACCCCCGCCGTTGTGGCCGCCCGCCGCCACCGGGGCGCCGCCGAGGGGGGGCAGAGCGCCGAGCGGCCCCAGGAGCAGCGCACCCACGACCGCGAGGAGCAGATAACGCACGATCCATCGGCTCTCAACGTGAGTCAAATGCTCTTCCTCCCTGACCGGCGCGCTGGATGACGTGCGGGCTGGTCCGCCCACCCCCGATGCGGCCCGGCAATGTCGGACCTGAGGCTCAGGCCGGCGACCGGGTGAGCAGATCACACGGGCGACCGCGGCCGGTGAGCGACAGTATAGCGGGGCGGACACGGCCTGGAAGCGCAGATCTCCCGGCGGCCACCGCCGTCGGCCTTGCCGTCGACATCCAGCACATCGGCTGACCGATAGGTGGTACGCTGCCGATGTCGCGGCTGCATCCCGTGGGCGACGCTGTCGCGGCGCTTGACGGCTGCGATCATGGGAGCGGGGTTGACCTGGTCGGCCGGACGGCGCCGAGCGGGGAGTGAGCAGGTCGCGGCGCGCGGCAACGGCGCGGGCGCTGCGGCGAGTAGCGCCGGGGTCAAGGCTGCGGGTGGGTTCATCCATGAAGAGTACCCGCGGGCGATGGAGCAGGGCGCGGGCGATAGCCAGCCGCTGGCGCATGCCGGTCGAGTAGGTGAGGAAAGGCTGGTCGGCCGGCGCGATCATGTCCACCGATTCCAGCACGGCTTCCACCCGCCGGGCCGCCTCGGGGCCG
>JBHOQZ010000518.1:0-4943 GCA_042408635.1 Chloroflexota bacterium | reverse complement strand
CCGGCCCGAGCCGATCGCCGAGAACCTGCCCCGCCTCATCGAGGCGGTCAAGCGCGAGCGGGCGCAGGTCGGGCTCGCCACCGACGGGGATGCCGACCGCATTGGCGCCGTCGACGAGCACGGCTGCTTCATCAACCAGCTCGTGATGTACGGCCTGCTCGCGCTCTACCTGCTGGACGTGCGCGGCTGGCGCGGTCCGCTCGTCAAGTCGCTCTCCACTACCTCGATGGCGGACCGGCTGGGCGAGCTCTACGACATCCCCGTCGTGGAGACCCCTGTCGGCTTCAAGTACATCGGCCCGGAGATGATCCGGCTCGACGCCCTCATGGGCGGGGAGGAGAGCGGCGGCTTCGGCTTCCGCGGCCACATCCCCGAGCGCGACGGGGTGCTCGCCGGGCTCTTCCTCTGCGACATGATGACGCGCCTCGGCCGCACGCCGTCGGGGCTGGTCGATTACCTCTTCCAGAAGGTCGGGCCGCACTACTACGACCGCCTCGACCTCACCTTCCCGCAGGAGGGGCGCGCCGCGATCTTCGAGCGCATCCGCGGCGCCAACGTCGAGGCGATCGACGGCTCGCCTGTGGCGCGCGTGCGCACCGACGATGGCTTCAAGTGGGTCGCCCAGGACGGGAGCTGGCTCCTGATCCGCTTCAGCGGCACCGAGCCCCTCATGCGCATCTACACCGAGACCAACGACCCGGCGCGCGTGCCGCGCATCCTCGCCTACGGCCGCAGCCTGGCCGGGATCTAGCCCGGTGGCCCCGTTCGACCTGGCCCGCGCGCGGGCCGAGACGCCCGGCTGCGCCGAGGTAGACCACTTCAACAACGCGGGCGCCGCGCTGATGCCGCGCGCCGTCTACGAGACCGTGCAGGCGCACCTCGAACGCGAGCTGCTGATCGGCGGCTACGAGGCGGCCGACGAGGCGGAGGAGCGCCTGGCCGCGGTCTACACCTCGATCGCCCGGCTGATCAACGCGGCGCCCGATGAGATCGCCGTGATCGAGAACGCCACCCGCGCCTGGGACATGGCGTTCTACAGCGTGCCGTTCCGGCTGGGCGACCGCATCCTGACCAGCGTCGCCGAGTACGCCAGCAACTACATCCCCTTTCTCCAGATGCAGCAGCGGCATGGTGTGGTGGTCGAGGTGGTGCCCAACGACCCCGACGGCACGCTCGACGTGGCGGCGCTCGAGCGCGCGCTCGAGCGCGCGGCGAAGCTCGTCGCCATCACCCACATGCCGACCAACGGCGGCCTCGTCCAGCCAGCGGCCGAGATCGGCCGGCTCGCGCGCCGCGCCGGCGCGCTCTACCTCCTCGACGCCTGCCAGACGGTCGGGCAGCTTCCGATCGACGTGGCCGAGATCGGCTGCGACATGCTCTCGGCCACCAGCCGCAAGTACCTGCGAGGCCCGCGCGGGATGGGCTTCCTCTACGTGCGGCGCGAGGCGCTCGACCGGCTCGACCCGGTGATGCTCGACCTCCACGCCGCGACCTGGGTCGCACCGGACCGCTACGAGCTCGCGCCCGGCGCACGCCGCTTCGAGAACTGGGAGACCAACGTGGCGGCGAAGCTCGGCATGGGCGCCGCGATCGACTACGCGCTCGGCTGGGGAGTGGCCGCGATCTGGGACAGGGTGCAGGCGCTGGCGGCGACGCTGCGCGAGCGGCTCGCCGCCACGCCAGGCGTGCGGGTCCGTGACCAGGGCCGCGTGCGCGGGGGAATCGTCACCTTCACCGTGGCTGGCGTGCCCGCCCCTGCGGTGCGCGCGGCGCTGCGGCGCGAGGGGATCAACGTGACGGTATCGCGCACCGCCTCGACCCGGCTCGACATGGAGGCGCGCGAGCTGGCCGAGCTGGTGCGCGCCTCGGTCCACTACTACAACGACGATGTCGAGGTGGAGCGGCTTGTAGCTGCCGTCACGCACCTCGCCCAGGGCGGGTAGCCCCGGCTCAGCGGGCCGCCTGCGGCTGCTCCGTTCGCGGCGAGACGGCCACGCCCAGGCGCACCATCTCGACGAACCGTGCCACCCGCTCGACGGCGGCGGCAAACGCCTGCTCGCCCTTCTCGGGCGCGGCGAGCGTGGGATCCCCGACCGCGCCCGTCTCGGGCACGAACTCGTGGAAGGAGAGCGCGGTCAGCGCCGTCCAGCCGTCGTAGGTGATGCCGGCCGAGCCCTGCGCGGTGACCCCCTCGTCGGGCAGGATGGTTTGGTGGGGCAGCTCGGGCCGAGCCGCAGCCATGTCGACCGCGTCGGGCCGCACCGCCAGCACGAGCGAGGTCTCCATCTCACCAGCGTGGCCGTCACCGGGCACTGGCACGCGCGAGCCCCAGAGGGAGGCCGGAGTGGCCGCGCGCAGCACCCCGAAGATCGGCACCACCGCGCAGAAGCCGTCATGGGCGCGCCGAACGCGCCCGGCGATCTCGGCCAGCACGGCGTCGTTGCCCCCGTGGCCGCTAAGGATGAAGATCTTGCGGAAACCGTGCTTGAGCATTGAGCCGAGCACCTCCTCGACGACCGCCGCAAAGGTAGCCGTCGAAAGCGAGAGTGTGCCGGGGAAGTGCATGTGCTGCTCGGAAATGCCGTACTGGAAGACGGGCGCCACCAGCGCGTTCACGCGCGGCGCGACCCGGCGTGCGAGCTCGAGCGCGATGATGCTGTCGCTGCCCAGGCCGCCGTGGCGGCCGTGCTGCTCCGTGCTGCCGATCGGCCAGAGCAGCATGTCCTGCGTTTGCAGGTAGTCCTCCACCTCGGGCCACGTCATCTCGGCCATCAGGTAGGTGCGTCGTGCCATCTGCGCGATCTCCTTCGATCGGCCCCGGACGCGCGCCGTCCGGCTCTCCCCGTTGCTCTACAGGAGGACTCTACACCACGCCGCCGCCTGGTCTGTGACGTGCCTCACGCTCCCACCCCAATCCATCGGCCGACCGCGCCGTCCTCGGCCGAGAGGTCGCCCGGCCGGGTCCCACCGGAGCTCAAAGATCGCGGCGCGCGAAGGCGGCGATCGCCAGGGCGAGCGCGATCAGCGGATAGACCGCGGACCAGGCCACCATCGCGGCCGTCGGGGGCACCGTCGAGATGAAGGGCAGGCCGCCCGCGTTGGCCGCCGCCGCCGAGTTGGCGGCGAGCAGCAGCGGCGATTGTACATAATACGAAGCGCCGCGCCAGAGGGCGTCGCTGGGCACCAGGAGGCTGACCGCGATCCCCAGGTCGCGCATCGCGTCGTTGCGCAGCGCGCCCCCCACGAATTCGATGATCCCGCCCAGCCAGGCAAGCCCGAACAGCGAGAAGACGACCACGCCGTTCGCCAGCGTGGGCAAGAGCGTGCTCCCGAGCAGGCTCAGGCTCACCAGCAGCACCGCGCTCAGCACCATCAGCCCGGTCGCGGAGAGCGGGTCGGGCGCCGCGTAACCGGTGACCGCCCGCGCGATTAGCAGGAGCGCCCCGGCCATCGCGGCGACGTAGAGCGCGACGATCAGCGTGAAGGTGAGCCAGCGCCCGACGATGTAGGCGCCCCGGCGGATCGGCCGCGCCAGGAGCGCCTGGAGCGTGCCGCCGTCGATCTCGCCCGAGACGGCACCGACCGACACGAACAGGGCCAGCATCGCGCCCAGGACATAGACGGCGTAGAGGCCGAGCAGCGTCTGCACAGCGCCGAACAGCGGCAGCGCCTGCGGGTTCGTAGCCGCCGCCTGCACCCGCCCCTGCAGGAAGAGGCAGCCCGCCAGGAAGAGGCCGAGGAACGCCAGGCTCAACAGCACCCCGGCCAGGATGAGGCGCCGGTTGATCGCCTCCAGTAGCGTGTGCCGCGCGATGATGAGGATGTGCGTTGTCATGGGCCTGCCCCGCCCCCCTCGACCAGCCTCACGAAGACCTCCTCGAGCGACTCCTGAACCGGGACGAGCACGTGGAGGCGGTAGCCGGCCCCGATGACCGCCTCGGCGACCACCGGGGCCAGTCCCAGGTCGGGCACGCGCAGCACGACGGTGGTCCCCTCGACCGCCTGTACCTGCCCGTGGCGCCGCAGCCGATCGAGGAGCGGCCGATCGACCCGATCCACCCCGATGCGGAGCTCCCTCGAGCCCAGCAGCTCCGGCAGCGTCCCCGCGCGCACGACCCGGCCCCGGTCGACGATCGCCACGCGATCGCACACGAGCTCGACCTCGCTGAGCAGGTGGGAGTTGAGGAAGACCGCCACCCCCTGGGCCCGCAGCTCGCGGATCAGGTCGCGCACCTCGCGGCGCCCCAGCGGATCGAGCGCGGAGGTCGGCTCGTCGAGCAGGACGAGCGCGGGACCGTGCAGGATCGCCGCGGCCAGGCCGATCCGCTGGGTCATCCCCTTCGAGTAGGTGCGGACGCGGTCGGCCCCGCGGCCCGCCAGGCCGACGCGTTCCAGCGCGCGCGGGATGCGTTTGCGGCGCTCGGAGGCGGACAGGCCGGCGAGGCGGCCGTGGAAGTCGAGCAGCGCCTCCCCGGTCAGCCAGTCGTGGAACCGGAACAGCTCCGGCAGGTAGCCGATCCGCCGCCGGGCCTCTGGATCAGCTACCGAGCGGCCGAACAGCCATGCCGAGCCAGCCGTCGGCCGCACCAGGCCCATCAGGATCTTGACCGCCGTCGTCTTGCCGGCGCCGTTGGGCCCGAGGAAGCCGAAGATCTCGCCCGCCCGCACGCTGAGCGTCAGGTCGTGGAGGGCGACCTTGCCGCCGTACTCCTTGCGCAGCCCCACCGCCTCGATCGCGGCAGTTGCCGGCCCGGTTGCGGCCTCCGCCGGCGCAGGTGCCACCACCCCGCTAACCGGCCCCATGCCCGCTACGCGCCCCCGCACCGCCCCGGCCCCGCTCCCCCATGACGCCCGCCCACTGCAACCTCGTCGCACCGCCACCCACCGCGCTACCCACGCTCACCCGCCCACCCAGCCGGACAGACACGCCGGGCCGCCGCACC
>JBHOQZ010000500.1:0-1222 GCA_042408635.1 Chloroflexota bacterium | reverse complement strand
GCCAGCGACGTGGGGACGACACCGCCGGGGCCGCCGCGCCGCGTGCTCGCCGCACCGGCGGTGCGCCGGCTCGCCCTCCAGCTCGGCGTCGACCTGGCGGCCGTCCGGGGCAGCGGCCCGGCCGGGCGTGTCCTGCCCGACGATGTTCGCCGGTTTAGCACGGATGACACGGCGGCTCGGGTTCCGGGGCCGGCCGCCGCACCGGCGGCTCTCGACTGCTCGACGGTGCTCGACGTGGCCGCGTCCGGGCCGGCGGGCCGGTTGCCCTCGCCGCCGTCGGGCGAGGCCCGGCAGAGGACCGGCGACTCGGCCATCCCAGCAGCGCCTGCCCCTGTCCGCCTGCCCGTTCCGGTCGAGGCGGACGCGGAGCGGATCGACCGCGTGCCGCTGCAGGGGCTGCGGCGGCGGATCGCCGAGCGCATGGAGGCGGCCTGGCGCGTGCCGCACGTGACCACGTTCGACGAGGTCGACGCCACGGGGCTGGTGGCGCTGCGGGCGCAGCTCCGGGCGGAGGCGGAGCGGCAGGGGGTGCGGCTCACCTATCTGCCGCTCATCGTGAAGATCGTCGCCCACGTGCTGCGCGAGTTTCCGTACTTCAACGCCAGCCTCGACCTCGCCGGCGGCCAGATCCTGGTGCGGCGCTACTACCACATCGGCGTCGCCACCGCGATCCGCGTCCCCGACGAGGGCGGCTGGGGGCTCGTGGTGCCGGTGGTGCGCCACGCCGACCGGCGCAGCCTGCTCGACATCGCCCGCGAGATCGGCCGGCTGGCCGAGGCGGCGCAGGCGCGCCGGCTGAGCCTGGATGAGCTGGGCGGCTCGACCTTCACCGTGACGAACTTCGGCAGCTTCGGCGGCTCGCGCGGGACGCCGATCATCAACCCGCCCGAGGTGGCGATCCTGGGCGTCGGGCGGATCGAGGCGCGGCCGGCGGTGGTGGACGGGGCCGTGATCGCTCGGCCCACGTTGCCGCTCGCGCTCAGCTTCGACCATCGCCTGATCGACGGCGCCGCGGCGGGCGCGTTCATGGCCCGGCTGGCGGCGCTCCTCACCGACCCGAGCCGGCTGCTGCTGGAGCTCGTCTGATGGTCGTGGGCGATCTCACCTCGGCGGTCGATGTCGTGGTGCTCGGCGCCGGGCCGGGCGGCTGCGCGGCGGCGCTGCGCGCCGCCCACCTCGGGCGCGTGGTCGCCATCGTCGATCCCGAGCCGCTCGGCGGCAC
>JBHOQZ010000499.1:0-4583 GCA_042408635.1 Chloroflexota bacterium | reverse complement strand
GTGCCGCCGCCGCACTTTCCCCTCGGCGCGCGTGCGCCGCACCGCCGCCGCCAGCAGGGCGCGCGGCAGCGGCTCGCCCCGCAGCGCCGTCTCCAGCAGGGCGCGCACGGTTGACGGCGCCATCTCCTTGTTGGCGTCGCGCACCGTCGCCGAGGCCAGGTGAAACAGCGGGAGCGGCTGCGGCTCGCCGCCGTACTCATCGACGATGCGCTGCGCCGCAAACCAGCGCGCCAGTTGCCGCTTCACCTCCCCGACCGTCGTGTCGATCCAGTCGCGCACCACCGCGCGGCCCCCGCTCCCCGACAGGAGCGTTGCGTAGAAGGCGGTGTCGTCCACCCCCCGCTGCACGCGGCCGCTGCGGGCCGACGCGATCAGGTGCCGCACCTCCTCCGGGTCGGGATTCGTCAGCACCCCCAGCCCGAGGCCCACCGGCTCGCGTGTCCAGAAGATGAACGCGCTGTTGCCGAGCCGGATCGATGTCTGCTCACCTCCTAGCAGGGTGTTGGCCGCCAGGGTGAACCGCTCGGCGCACTCCAGACAGGTGGGAGCGATCAGCGAGTTCTCGAGCCCGTACGACTCGAACCCGTTCTTGTCGGCGCTGATCAGCGCCGTCCCCGCTGTCTGCCCGCCCGGCACCCCCTTCAGCTTCCCCGGTAAGCGCGGCAGCACTGGGCGTTCCTGGCCGCAGACGATGCACTGGAGCACCCGCGCGCCCCCGGCGGCGCGCTCGGGGTCGTTTTCCGCCGCCCAGAAGGCCCGCACCGCCGGCAGGTCGATCGGTCGCACTCCGTCGACCTCGAAGGTGATCGTGCCGCTCGGGTCGAACACCGCCGGCAGCCGCAGCCGTTCAAGCGGTTCGGCGCGGAGGAAGCGGAGCACCGCGCAGTCCGCCGGTTCCCGCGTCGCCTCGGCGCACCGCTCGATCAGCGCGAGGTACGCCTGGTGGTAGGTCGCCGCTCGTTCGGGCGCGGCCGGCGGACGGGGCAGGCCGAAGGTATACTCGGCGTTGTCGGCGAGCAGGAGCGGTTTGAGCCCCACCCGCTGCACCAGCGGCAAGGGCACCCGCTGGCCGCGCCGCGCTGCCCGGCTCGAGGGGTCGGCCAGGTCGAGCGGCTCGGGCGCGGTCGGCGTGCCGTCGCCGCTCAGGCTGATCAGATAGCGCAGCCACCCGGCCTGGTAGAACGGCGGCGGCTGCGCCAGCTCGCGCTCCGCGTACTCTTTCAGCCGCACCAGGAGCATGTCGCACCTCCTCCGGCCGCGCCGCTGGTCCCCGAGCGTGCCGGCGCCGCCTGGAGCCGGGCGCGGCCCGCCGCCCTGGGCCGGCCGCCCGTCCACGCATCGGCTCCAGGCGCGATCAGGTTGGGCAAGCACCCCGCGGCGCCGGTCTGCGCGCAGGCGCACTGGCTGGCCGCGCTCATGGCACCAGCTCCGCCACGGGCCGACGCGGCACGTGCAGCACCCCCTGGTCCAGCCGAGCCAGGAAGTAGCGTGGCGTGCCCCGACCCGAGCCGTCCGGCGCGAAGTCGAGATCGAGGAGCATCGGCCCGAGCTCCTCCGTCACCGGGATCGGCCGCTCGTCCCCGCTCGGCTCGGCGAACGCGGCCGAGAACTCCCGGCAGCCCAGGTATGGGGTGGCGTAGCACCGTCCGGCGCGCACCCGCCGGCGGAACTGATCGCGGTACTTGGCGGCCAGCTCCAGCCAGGCCGCGGGGTCGAGCCGATCCATCGCCTCGGTCGGCTCGATCTGGGCCCGGATGATGTAGGCCACGTCCCGCAACGCCAACGTGTGCCGCTGCGCGCGGTCGCTCGACGCGACGAAGCCGCCGCTGCCGGCCTTGCGCCAGCTCTCGGCTGCCCGTGCGCTCGCCCGAGTATTCACCTCGTTGCGCAGGATCGAGAAGTAGCGCACCGGCCGCAGCACCGCGATCGACTCGACCCGCCAGCGCATCTGCGGCTTCCACAGGATCGCCTCGAGGATGCCGCGCGCCGCCGACGGGGTCGGCACCGGGTAGCTCACCCGCTCGACCTTCAACTCGGGCCGCGTGAAACAGGCGAACTCCCCCCAGACCTTCACCTCGACGGGCGGCAGCGCCCCCTGCCCACTCACATCGCTTCCTCCCCTACGTCGCTACCGGTGGCGAGTGTCCGTCCAGCCTTCGGCTCCGGGTGGGCGCACAGGCACGCTCACCCGGAGCCAGAGGCTGGCACCTCCCTACTGTTTCGCCGAGCCCGTCAGCCTGCGACCGGTCGACATGGCTTCTCTCCCAGGGCACCCCGCGCCGACGCGAGGCGCCACAGGCGCCCTGCACCGTGTACTCGTTTCAACCCTATGTCAATCCGCACGCGGTGGATCCCCCTTTCTTTCAATCCTCACGCGGTGGATCCTCACGGCCGGGCAGGTCCGCGCTGGCGCCAGCCCTCACCCCCTCTCTCCGACTATCGATGGCTTTGAACCGTTTACTCCACGTTAGGACCGACCGCGTGAGCCGATTGTATGATCAAGCAGGCAGACACGCAATAGGTGGAACGAGCGGTTTCTACACTACGAACCGCTCCAGGTCGTCGCGGTCGGCGCGCAGCCCGACCCGCGCGTCGTACTCGCCGCGCCAGATGCCGTAGCCCTCGACCGGGCGGCCGTGTCGGTCGGCCAGTGGCTCGATCAGGCGCTCTGCGCGCAGCCGCTGCGCCTCGCGCCGGCGGATCGCCACGGTATACGGCTGGAGCTGCCGGAAGAGTGCGCGCGGGTTGCCGGCGCGACGGCGCAGCCCTTCGAGACAGTCCGCCACGCGTGCCTCGGCAGCCGCGCCACCCCAGGTCGTGATGATCACGCTCTCGGTGTCGTCGTCGATCAGCCGAAAGCGGGCGGCCACCTCGGGGAAGTCAAGCCGCTGTCGCAACGCCTGGATCTCCCGGCCGTCGCTCTGGGCGTCCGCACGGGTCTCGCCCAAGTGGTCGAGTAGCAGCTCGAAATAGCGGCGCGCCACCGCCGGGTCGTCGGGGTCGATCGGTCCGGCCGCTAGGAGTGCCCGCGTGGCGTGCGTGCCCGCCCGGTACTCGCCCGGCGGCAGGCCGCCCTCCGCCGGCTCCACCACCAGCACGCGCCCCGCGCGCAGCCGGCCCTCGCGGTTGCAGCGGCCGGCCGCCTGGATGATGCTGTCGAGTGGACCGAGCGCCCGCAGCACGAAGGGAAAGTCCACGTCGACCCCGGCCTCGATCACCTGGGTGGCGATGACCCGGCAGGGCGCGCCGGCAGCGAGGCGTTCGCGTACCTCGGCCAGCACCGCCCGCCGGTGCGCGCCGCAGAGTAGCGTCGAGAGGTGGAACGCCGACGCGTCTTCCAGCTCCGCCAACAGAGCGAGCGCGTCGGCCTTCCGGTTCAGGATCGCCAGCGCCTGCGGCTCGGGGTCGACCAATGCCGCCATCTCTGCCCAGGTCAGCGCTCGCTCGATCCGCCACTCGTACCGCACGCGCCGCAGGGCCGCGAACCAGGCCGCGGGATCGGACCCGATGGTGCGCGCGGCAACCCCGGCGAACTCAGGGATCGCCTCGAACGCCGGTTGTGTCGCTGTGGCGATCACCACCGTCGTGCCGTAGTCAGTGCAGAGCCGGCAGAGCACGTCGAGGATCGGGCGCAGCAGGCGCGGCGGCAACGCCTGCGCCTCATCGAGCACGATCACGCTGCGGGCGAGCCGATGCACCTTGCGGCAGCGGCCCGGTCCGGCGGCAAACAGGCTCTCGAAGAGCTGGACCGTGGTGGTCACCACGACGGGTGCCTCCCAGTTCTGGGCGGCCAGCCGTGCCCAGACGGTCGTCGGTGCCGGATCGTCGCCGGCCGCGTCGCCCACCAGCGCGTCCGCCGCGCTGTGGTGTTCGAGGACGACAGGGGCCGCCTCATTGCCGTCGGCTCCTGTCGCCTCGCCGAACGCCTCGCGGTAGACCGCGGCGGTCTGCTCCGTCACGCTGATGTAGGGCAGGGCGACGATCACCCGCCCCTGGCCGTGGTGGAGCGCGTGTGCCAGGGCGAACGCCATGGACGCGCGCGTCTTGCCACCGCCTGTCGGCGCGGCGAGGCGGAAGACCCCCGGCGGCAGCGGCGCCGCCTCGAGGCAGGCGCGGTAGATGGCGGCGCGCGCCCGGTTGACCGCGCTGTCGGCGGCGGTCGCGAACCGCCGGGCGCCGTCCGCCTGGAACCGCGTCCAGAGCTCCGCCAGCGACACCGAGGCTTTCCGCTGCGCGCCGAGCTCCGGGGCGAAATGCCCCTCCGTATCGAGCGCGTCGGCGTCGACGAGCGCCGAGAAGAGCAGGCGTAGCAGGAGCTCGGTCGCCAGGGGGTCACGCAGGCTCTGGGACGGCAGCTCGACGGGTCCGGCGCCCGCCAGTTGGGGCAGGGCCCGGCGTGCCGCCTCGAGGGCCGCCGCGATTGCCGGGTCGCCCGCCGCCTCGGCCAGCGCCCTCTTCAGGTCGGCGGGCGCCGGCAGGCCGCCGTGGTGGCCGAGGATGAGCAGCGCCAGGGCATGCGTTCGGTCGTGCTCCGCGGCCAGCCGCGCACCGGCCCGCTTGTGATCGATCCAGGCGGCGCGGGC
>JBHOQZ010000498.1:0-2516 GCA_042408635.1 Chloroflexota bacterium | reverse complement strand
GCGGCCGCATCGTCGAGCGCGGCACGCACGCCGACTTGCTGGCCAGGGGGAGGCTCTACGCCGAGATCGTGCGCCTCCAAGCGCCCGAGGCCGAGCCGCTGCCCGCCCTAGCACACGACCCGGCCGACGCCGCGCGGCCCGCCCCGGTGGGGGACGATTAGATGGCGGTCGCGCACCCGCACCTCAACCCCGACGACGTCCTGGCGAAGGGCTACGACCACGACGTCATGCTGCGGCTGCTGGGGTTCCTGCGGCCGCATCGGCGCCGGCTGGCGCTCTGCGTCCTGCTGATGGTGCCGATCGCCGGGATCAACCTGCTCCAGCCCTATCTGCTCAAGGTCGCGATCGACAGCTACATCTTGCCCGGCGATCGCCAGGGGCTGCTAATCGTGGCGGGGCTGTACGTGGCGCTCTCGCTCGTCAACTGGCTCGTCGCCTATCAGCAGGTCTACGGCATGTCGCGGGTCGGGCAGCAGGTGCTCTACGACATCCGCACCCGCCTCTTCGACCACCTCCAGCGCCTGCCGCTCGGCTACTTCGACCGGCGCCCGAGCGGCACGCTGATCTCGCGCCTGACCAGCGACGTCGGCACGCTCCAGGAGCTCTTGACGAGTGGCATCGTGAATGTGCTCAGCGACCTGCTCACGCTGGTGGGCATCGTCGTCATCATGGCGAGCCTCAACCTGAAGCTCGCGCTGGCGACGTTCGCGGTGCTGCCGCTGCTGTGTCTCGTGACGTTCAGCCTGCGCGCACGCATCCGCGACAGCTTCCGCCGCACGCGCGAGCGCTACGCGCGCGCGGTGGCCAACCTGGCCGAGAACATCGCGGGCATGCGCGTGGTCCAGGGCTACCGGCGCGAGGCGCACAACGCCGCGCGCTTCGACGCGGTCAACGAGCGCTACTTCAAGGCCGAGACCGATGCCGCGCGGCTCGGCGCGATCTTCATGCCCACCGTCGAGCTGCTGGGCACGGTCGCGGTCGCGGTGGCGGTCTGGTTCGGCGGCCGGCTGATCCTCCAGGACGAGGTGACGCTGGGCGTGCTGGTCGCCTTCCTCGGCTACATCGACCGCTTCTTCATGCCGATTCGCGACCTGTCGCAGCGCTACCAGACGCTCCAGGCGGCCATGGCCTCGGGGGAGCGCATCTTCGACATCCTCGATACGCCGCCCGAACCCGAGCGGCCGGGCGCCGTCGACCTGCCCGCGCCCGGCCCCGGCCCACGCGGCGGCGCGCGCGTCGAATTCGAGCACGTGACGTTCGGTTACGGTGAGACGCCGGTGCTGCGCGACATCAACCTGCGGGTCGATCCGGGCGAGACGGTAGCGCTGGTCGGGCCGACCGGCGCGGGCAAGACCTCGATCGCGAACCTGATCGCCCGGTTCTACGAGCTGAAGGAGGGGCGGATCCTGGTCGACGGCCACGACATCGCCGGCCTCACGCGGCGCTCGCTGCGGCGCCAGCTCGCCTACGTGCCGCAGGATGCCTTCCTGTTCGCCGGCACGATCCGCGAGAACATCCGTTACGGCCGGCCCGAGGCGACGGACGCCGAAGTCGAGGCGGCCGCGCACGCCGTCGGCGCCCACGCCTTCATCGCCAGTTTCCCCGACGGCTACGACACCGAGGTGCAGGAGCGGGGCTCGCGCCTGTCGATCGGGCAGCGTCAGCTCGTCTGCTTCGCGCGGGCGCTGCTCGCTGACCCGCGCATCCTGATCCTCGACGAAGCGACCGCCAACGTCGACACCCACACCGAGGCGCAGATCCAACAGGCGCTGGCGACGCTGCTTGCCGGGCGTACCTCGTTCGTCATCGCCCATCGCCTCTCGACCATCCGCCGCGCCGACCTCATCCTGGTGATCGAGGGCGGCCAGATCGTCGAGCGCGGGGACCACGCGACGTTGCTGGCGCGGCGCGGCCGCTACTACGAGCTCTACCGCCGCCAGTTCCGTCACCTCTTCGGCGAGGAGCCCGGGTGCCTCCCCGCCGCCGCGGACCAACGTGGGTGATACCGGCCGGGCCGACTTGCTATGATGGGCGCGCGCCGCGACGTGGCGGCAGCGTGCCCGCCGGAGGCGGGCTGGACGCGGAGGTCTACGATGCCCCGTTTGCGCGCCGGGATCGACGTCGGCGGCACGTTCACCGACCTGGTCATCGTCGACGACGCCGGCCACACCTACACCCACAAGACACTCACCACCCCGGATGATCCCGCGCGCGGGGCGGCCGAGGGGCTGGCCGAGGCGCTCAGTCGGCATGGGCTGGCCGCCGCCGACCTCGACCTCGTCGTCCACGGCACCACCCGCGTCAGCAACGCGCTGATCGAGCGCAAGGGCGGCCCGGTTGCGCTGCTGACCACCCGCGGCGCCCGCGACGTTCTCGAGCAGGGCCGCGAGCACCGCACGATCTCGCCGGCCCGCCGCTCGTGCTCCGGGTTCGTGAAGCTGTGCAGGAAGGCGACCGCCACCGCCTGGAGGTTCGGCTCGCGCGCCGCCAGCTCGCGCAGCGCCGCTTCGATCTCA
>JBHOQZ010000497.1:0-3713 GCA_042408635.1 Chloroflexota bacterium | reverse complement strand
CTGCCGCCGCTGGCGGCGGGTGCGGGGGACGCGCCGGTGCCGCAGCCGGCGGCGAGGATACCGAGCAGGGTGAGCCAGGTGATCAGCGCGAAAGCCGAACGCCGAAGCCGTGCGGAAGGCATGCCGGTCCTCCTGAGCGATTCAGTGGCGCCCGAGTTGCATACGCGCAATGGTAGCTTGCATACAAAAGCGGCGTCAAATGGCGGTTTGAAGAGGCGGAGCTCAGAACCGGCCGGCGAAGAACGCGCGCTCGTCGCGGACCCACCCGGCGAGGCGGCCGATGCCCGCTTCGAGCGAGACTCGGGGCGTCCAGTCGAGTTCGAGCCGCGCCTTGCCCAGGTCGCAGTAGAAGACGCGCTGGTCGCCCGGTCGCCACGCCTCGCGCCGGGGCTCAGGCAGCGGCCGACCGGCAGCGCGCTCGAGCAGCGGACGGAACTCGTGCCAGACCGAGAGCGTGTTGGCGAGGCCGCCGCCGACGTTGTAGATCTGGCCGGCGGCCACGTCGATCCGTTCGACCGCGGCGAGGTAGGCGGCGATCAGATCGTCGACGTAGAGCAGATCGCGCACCTGCTTGCCGTCGCCGAAGATGGTGAGCGGCCGGCCGAGCTCGGTCGCGATCAGGAACCAGCCGACCCAGCCCTGGTCCTCGATGCCCATCTGGCGCGGACCGTAGATGCAGGACTGCCGGAACACTACGGTCGGCAGGCCGTAGATGCGGTGGTAGTCGCGCACGTACTGGTCGGCCGCGCCCTTCGAGCAGCCGTAGGGCGAGTGGAAGTCGAGCGGCTGGTCCTCGGCCACGCCGTCGGGGAGGGTCGGGAAGGTCCAGCGGGTCGGTGCCTCGGCCACCGGCAGGTGCTCGAGGCCACCGTAGACCTTGTTGGTGGAGGCGTAGACGACGATCGGCGGGCGCGGCAGGCGCCGCGCCGCTTCGAGCACGTTGAGCGTGCCGAGCGCGTTCTGCTCGAAGTCGTGGCGGGGGTCGGCGACGCTGCGGGTGACGGCGGTCTGGCCGGCGAGGTGGTAGACGACCGCCGCGCCGTCGAGCGCGGCCGCCAGCGCCTCGAAGTCGCGGATGTCCCCGCGCACGAAGCGGAGGCGGTCCCCGTGGCGCGCCTCGAGCCAGGCGAGGTTCCAGTCCGCGCCGCGCCGGCTGAGGTCGTCGAAGACGGTGACCGGCTCACCGCGCCGCAGCAGGGTATCGGCGAGGTTGCTACCGATGAAGCCGGCCCCGCCGGTGATGAAGGAACGCCGCTGGCTCAAGCTGCTGTGCCTCTCCCCGTGAGTGCGCCGCGCCCCACCGCCAGCCGGACGCGGCGCCGAGCGAGTTTAGCAGCCGGTCGCCTCCGCGCGCAATCGCCGCGCTTCGGTCGGTGTTGTTCGAGCTCAGTGCGCCCTCGGCGTGGGTGCGCCAGCGCTCGGCCCGGCCGCGCGGTATACTCCCCGGCGGAAGCTCAACGACGAATTGGGGATGCGCACGATGACCGAGACGTCCGGCCGGGGCCGGGTGACGCCGGAGCTCCTCTACGATCTGACCCTGGCGGCCGACCCGCAGATCGCCCCCGACGGGCGGCTCGTCGCGTACGTCGCCCAGACGATCGACCGCAAGGCGAGCGGCTACCGCTCGACCATCTGGGTCGTCGCGACCGATGGAAACTCACCGCCGCGCCGCTTCACGAGCGGCCCGGAGCGCGATACCTTCCCGCGCTGGTCGCCCGATGGCCGCTGGCTCGCCTTTCTCTCGAAGCGCGGCGCGAAAGCCCAGCTCTGGCTGCTGCCGACAGATGGGGGCGAGGCCCAGCCGATCACCGCCACCCGCAACGGCGTGACCGAGTTCGCCTGGGCCCCCGACTCGCGCCGGATCGCCTTCGTCACGCGCACCGGTCCCGCCGATGCGCGCGAGGACGCCGCCAAGGCGTCGGGTGAGCCGGTGAGCGACGAGCGGGTGATCACCCGCCTGCTCCACAAGGCCGACGGCGAGGGCTTCTTCGAGGAGCGCCACCGGCATCTCTGGCTGGTCGAGCTCGGGCAGCCCGACGCGTCGGCCGCGACGGCGGGCACCGCGGGGGGCGCGAGCCCGCCGCGCCAGCTCACCGACGGCGCCTGGGACGACTACGCGCCCGCGTTCAGCCCCGACGGGCGACGCCTCGCGTTCGTCTCGACCCGCCCCAATCCGGGCGACCGGCCGATTACCGACCTGTACGTGCTCGACCTCGAGGCGCCTGGCGCCGAGCCGCTCCGGCTCACCCGCGGCCGCGGCCCGGTTGGACCGCCCGCCTGGTCGCCCGACGGGGGTCGGCTTGCCTTTGCCGGCGCCGAGGAGCTGCCGCCCTACGGTCGCACCGCGATCACGCGGCTCTGGACGATCGCGGCGGACGGCTCGGCCGACGGTGCTGCCCACTGCCCTAGCGGGGAGCTGGATCGCCCCCTCAACGTCGTGGCGACCACCGACGTCAAGGCCGGCACGCCCGAGGCCGCTCCGATCTGGTCGCCGGACGGCCGCTCCCTGCTCGCCGGCGTCGGCGACCGGGGCAACGCCCACCTCTACCGCTTCGAGGCCGAGAGCGGCGCGCACGCGCCCGTGCTCGCGGGCGAGCGCAACGTGCTGGCCTGCTCGGCGTCGGCGGACGGCGCCTGGCTGGCGTTCGTGGCGGGCGACCTGCTGAACCCGGCGGACGTGTTCGTGGCGCGGGGCGACGGGGGCGAGGAGTGCCGGCTGACGCGCCTGAACGCGGCGGTGCTCGACGGCATCGAGCTGAGCCGGCCCGAGCGGTTCACCGTGCGCCGGCCCGACGGCTATGAGATCGAGGGGTGGGCCATGCGGCCGGTGCCGTGCGAGACCGGGCGGCGCTACCCGGCGGTGCTCGAAATCCACGGCGGCCCGCACGCGCAGTACGGTACGCTCTTCTTCCACGAGTTCCAGGTGCTGGCGGCCAGCGGCATCGGTGTGATCTTCACGAACCCGCGCGGCAGCGAGGGCTACGGCCAGGAGTTCGTCTTCGCCAACCACGAGGACTGGGGCGGGCGCGACATGGAGGACCTGCTCGCCTGCGTCGATGCGGTCGTCGAGCAGGGGTGGGTCGACCCGCAGCGGCTGGGCGTCATCGGCGGCAGCTTCGGCGGCTTCATGACGAACTGGATCATCGGCCACACGGACCGCTTCCGCGCCGCCGTCTCCGACCGCTCGATCTCCAACTTCGTGAGCAAGTGGGGCGTGGCGGACTACGGCTGGCTCAGCAACGACTGGGAGTGGGGCGGGCCGCCCTACGCCGACTTCGACCGCTACATGCGCGCCTCCCCCATCTTCTACGTCGAGCGGGTGCGGACGCCGCTCCTGCTGATCCACGGGGAGCAAGACCTGCGCTGCCCGATCGCCGAGGCGGAACAGTTCTTCACCGCGCTCAAGCGGCTGGGGCGCGAGGTCCAGCTCGTACGGTTCCCGGGCGAGGGGCACGAGCTGTCGCGCTCGGGCAAGCCGGTCCGGCGCGTCAAGCGCCTGCACTTCATCCGCGACTGGTTCGTCCGCCACCTGGTCGAGGGCGGCTGAGGCAGAGCGTGCTCCCGGACGACTACGCCGCGCGCGCTGAGCGCTACCAGAGCGAGGCCGATGCCGCGCGCTGGGCCGCTGCGCTGGGGCTGGAACCGCCACCGCCGCCCGGCGAGATAGAGGGACGCTATGCCGACCTCTTCGACCGCGCGACGGTCGAGCGGCT
>JBHOQZ010000496.1:0-7563 GCA_042408635.1 Chloroflexota bacterium | reverse complement strand
GCGGCCGCCCCGGCCGAGAGCGCGCCGGCCGCGGCGCCGAGCGCGGCCGCGCCGTCGACGCCGATAAGCGCGCCCACCCGACCGGACGTGCTGGCGGTGGGCTGCGGTGCGCGGGTCCAGGGTGCGGGCGTCGACGGGCTGAACCTGCGCAGCGCCCCCTCGACCGGCGCCAGCGTCGTGACGGTGCTGCGCGACGGGGAGCAACTGACGATCCTCGACGGCCCGCAGCAGGCCGGCGGCTACACCTGGTGGAAGGTGAGCTCGCCGAGCCAGGGCCTGAGCGGCTGGTGCGTCGGCACCTGGCTGGTGCCGGCAGCCGCGCCGGCCCCCGCCGAGGCGGTCGCCGCGTCGGGCGGAGGCCCGAGCGCGGCGGCGGTCGGCAGCGCCGCCAACCTGATCAAACGCAACAGCGCCGGCTACATGGTCGGCCCCACGGCCGGCGCCGGGTTCTGCGTCCACCTCTACGGGCAGGACAAGCAGCGCGTGCTGGACGTGGTCAAGGCGGCCGGCTTCACCTGGGTGAAGCAGCAGGTCGAGTGGCAGTGGCACGAGACCAGCCCGGGCCAGTACAACTGGGGTGAGCTGGACGCGATCGTCGACGCGGTTGACCAGAACAGCCTCGGACTGATCCTGAGCATCGTCAAGGCGCCCAGCTTCTACCGCAGCGGGCACGAGGGGCACGGCCCGCCCGACGACCCGGCCAAGCTCGAGCGCTTCCTGCGCGAGATGTCGACGCGCTACGGCAGCAAGGTCCAGGCCTACGAGATCTGGAACGAGGCGAACCTGGCGGTGGAGTGGGGCTTCGGCAAGATCAACGCGGGCGAGTTCGTCGAGCTGCTGCGCGCCGGCTACAAGGGCGTCAAGGAGGGCAACCCCAACGCCGTCGTGATCATGGGCGCGCTCACGCCCACGGGCGTCAATGATTGGCAGGTCGCGGCCGACGACGTCGCCTACCTGCGCCAGATGTACGCCTACAAGGGCGGCGTCGTCAGCAACTACTTCGACGCGCTTGGCGCCCACCCCTCCGGCTTCAACAACCCGCCTGACGACCTGCCGGGCAGCATGTCCAAGGTCAGCGACAGCTTCAAGGGCCACCCCAGCTTCTACTTCCGCCGCGTCGAGGAGCTCTACGCGGTCATGAAGGAGAACGGTGACGGCGCCAAGCAGGTCTGGCTGACCGAGTTCGGCTGGAGCTCGATGGACAAGCCGCCCGCCGGCTACGAATACGCCGCCGAGATCACCGAGGAGGAGCAGGCAAAGTTCCTCGTCCGCGCCTTCGAGCGCGCCCGCCAGCACTACCCCTGGATGGGCGTGATGGCGGTCTGGAACCTCAATTTCCAGAGCGTGGTCGGCGCCGACGACGAAAAATGGGGCTTCGGCGTGGTGCGCCACGACCTGTCGCCGCGGCCCGCCTTCGTCGCCCTCGCGGCCATGCCCAAGTAGCCGCTCGGGCCGCGGATCGCGGCGCTCGTCGGTGGGCCGCGTCCGGGGCAACCCGCTGACCGGTGAGCCCCGGGCCGGGGAGCGGGGGATGCGGGCGCTGGCACGCCGCTTGCTCTGGGTCTCCCCCGGAGGGCGACATTCGTGAGGGCGATCGAGACGGCGATCCGCGAGCCCGGGGTGGAGGGGACCCGGCAGTTCGCGCGGCGCGTCCACCTGCTGGCGCTGATCTACCCGACGCTGTTCCTCGGGGCGCTGGTCGGGATCGGGCTGATCGTCTGGCAGGCGAAGTTCCTGGTCACGCTCACCCAGCGCTCGAACGTTGAGACGCTGACGCTGGCGTTCTTCGTCGTGTTCTTCGGCTACATCGCCACGTTGAGCGCGGTCGGCCTGCCGGGCGCGGCCAGGGTCGGCTATTACGCGCTGCTGCGGCTGCTCGGCCACGACCATCTTGAGATCGAGCGGCGCAAGCAGCGGGCGATCACCAAGCCGATGGGCGAGGCACCGGTCGTCGCGCTCAACGTCGTGCTCGAACGCCAGGGGAGCCCGGGCGAAACGTTCCACATCGAGGTGCGCGACGCGGCCGGCTCGCTCGGCTCGATCGCGGTCGACGGTGCGCGGGTCACCCACCGTGACTGCTTCGGCGACGGCTCCAACGATCTGCTCGCCTACTTCGTCCGGCAGCTCAATCAGATCCTCGGTCAGCGGGTGGGGCCCGCGCCGCTGGACATCGTGAACTGGAAGTCCATCGACGACGAGGCGACCGAGCAGTACCTTGGCCTGGTCGGCTTCGCACGCCGACTCGAACGGCACCTGGACGCGCCGCAGCTCTGGCGCAAGGTCGAGCTTACCGACGACGATTGCGAGGAGGTCAAGCGGCGGCTGAGCGCGATCTGCGCCGCCCTGCGCGATGAGGCGTTCCTACCCGACTGGGAGTACGCGGGCGAGCACAAGCTACCCATCATCCCTGAGCCGCTCGGGCTCGTCAGCCTGACGCGGAGTGAGCGCCGGGTCGATCCGGTCGCCTCGATGGGCTGCGCCGTCTTCGTCATCCTGGCGACCATCGGCGTGCTGGTTCTCTTCATCGCGTTCCCGCCCTGGGTGCCGGGCACCTGAGGTCGTCGCGCCTTGAAACGCATGCTGCTGACGCTGGTGGCTGTGGTTGCCGCCGCCACACTCTGGGTGCTCAACTGCTCGGGCCCGCAGCCCGAGGTCGGCGCGGTGCGCCTGGTCGAGCCGGCCGTGCCGGGCGGGCCATACCGCGTCGAGGCGCTGATCCAGAACCGCAGTTGGGGCGAGGGCGAGGTCGCGCTGACGCTGCGCCTGCACGACCCCGCCAACGGCCGCACGATCCAGACCGATCGCAAGGTCGCCCTGCGCGGCAACGAGACGACGCTGCTTGTGACCGAGATCCAGGCCCCGCCTGGCACCTACCGCGCCGAGGTGGAGGCAACCTACCCGCCCCGCTGAGCAGCCCCATGACCACCGCGCGGCGCCGACCACGCCACCGGCTGGGGTGGACCCCAACCGGCCGCGCTCGGCGCTGATCTGGCAGCCTGATAGCCGAGCGCCTAGCCAGGCCGCGGCGACCGCAGTCGAGCGCGAACTGTCCAGGCTTCGCGGGCGCCCCCGACCGGCGCGCCACCAGCCGCCGAGCCGTCGACCGCCTCGGCACGGAAGCGGCCCTGCCGGGCGCCGCGCCTGATCGGACGGGCTGATCGTTAGCCCCCGGCGACCGGCGCGGGTGCGGCGGCGGACAGCCGGGCGGCGTCGAGCGTCGGCAGCACTTCGTCGGCGCGGGCGAGCGCGCGGATCCGCAGCGGAGTCGAGCGACCCCGGATCGCCACCTCGTGCAGCGGAAAGGTCGAGAGGTCGACGCCGGCCTGCACCGCCACGTCCTCCGAGACCACGAACTGGCAGCCGTACTCCTTGGTGAGCCCTTCGAGGCGGCTGGCGGTGTTGACGGCATCCCCGATCGCGGTCAGGGACTTGACGGCGCCGTAGCCGAGCTCGCCCACGATCACACGGCCGACGTGGAGCCCGATCCCGAGACGCAAGGGCTCGGTCAGGTCGTTGGCCAGCGCCCGGTTGAGCTCGTCGAGCGCCCGGGCGATCGCCGCCGCGCCGCGCAGCGCGTCCTGGCAGCCGCGGCGCGGCCCGCGGTCGAGCCCGTAGAGCGCCATGATGCCGTCGCCGATGAACTTGTCGAGGTGGCCGCCGGTGCGGCCGATCGCGTCGCCTGTGGCGGCGAAGTAGCGGTTGAGGACGAACACGACGTCGTAGGGCAGGCGGTGCTCGGAGAACTGGGTGAAGCCGCGCAAATCCGCGAAGAGGATCGCGATCTCCTGCTCCTGCCCCTGGCTGTAGCTCGGCCGCAGGAAGCCGTCCGCCGGCGTCGCGGTCGGCGGCAGGAGCGGCGTCACCTCGAGGTCGATGGTCGGCCGGAGCTGGCAGGCGAGCCGCACGTTCGGCGCCGCGCCCACGCGCCGCAGCACGCGCGCCTCCGCTTCCGAGGGCGGCGGCAGGCGGTCGAAGCCGCGCCCGATCCGCGTGCGGCAGGTCGAGCAGCGGCCGCGACCTCCGCACAGCGAGGCGTGCGGGATGCCGGCGGCCCGGCTCGCCTCGAGGATGGAGGTGCCTGGCGCGATCGCCACCCGGCGCCCGTTGGGGTAGGTGAGGTGGACGACGCCATGCCGATGTTCCCAGAGCGTGCGGATCGGTCGTGCCAGGAAGACCAGCCCGACGAGCCCGGCGAACACACCGATGGCGAGCGTCTGCCAGAGCATCTGAGCCTCGAGGTAGATCGGATCCTCGGGTCCGGTGATCTGGACGAGGGGAACACCCGCCGCGAGCAGCTCGTCGATGCGCTTGCCCATGTCGACATAGCCGACAACCGCCAGCACAGGTGTAAGCACGGCAAGCGCGAACAGGATCGGCCGCACCCGCGCGTACCACGGGCGCAGCCGCAACCAGAAATGGATCCCCATGCAGCCGTGGACCCAGGCAATGACGAGGAGCACGATCTGCGTCAGGCCGCTCTCGGCGTGCGACCAGAGCTGTTCGACGATCCGGGCGTAGGTGTCGTCGACGCCATAGACGGCGTTGAGCAACCGGGTGCCGACAATGTGGGGGATGAGGAGGAACGGCATCGCCAGCCCGAGCGCGAGCCGCACCACCTCCCAGCGGGGCAGGCGCAGGTGGCGACGCTGGTAGAGCGCCCAGAGCACGAGCGCGATGTGCGTGAGGAAGGCGCCGTAGAGCAGCAGCGTGCCCACCGGCGTGCGCCAGACCGCGAGGAAGAGGTCGCGCCCGGTCTCGGCCGCCGTCAGCGAGGCGATGCCGAGCGCATGGTTGAGCAGATGCGTCGCCACGAACATGAAGAGCACCAGTCCACTGCCGAGGCGCAACCGCTGCTCGACCAGCGCCGCCCACATCTGCTCTACCCCTCGCGCCCCGGGCGAGGCCCCGGTGCCCCACACCCCAGCCGACCCGGCCTGCTCGCCGGGCCAGGTCTAGCGTAGCGGTTGACCGGCCTGCTGCCAAGCGCAGAGGGATGCGCCGGTGGCGCCCCCTAACCCCCAATCCTGGGGGAACCGGCAGGGACGGGGCCAGCGGCTGCGCCCCCTCTTCCCCAGCCCTGGGGGCCCGTCCCTCAGCTTCGGCCGTGGCGGCCGAGGAGGCTGAGCAGCCCGAGGTGCGCCAGCGGCGCGAGGATATCCCAGTAGAAGACCGTGCCGGCATTACCCGGGTTGAAGTTGCGCGTCTTGCGCATTTCCTGGACGTGGACGGTGGCGGCGCCCAGCAGGATGACCGCGTTGGCGATGGCGGTCGCCCACCAGAACGAGCCGCGCCAGAACGTGCAGAGCAGACCGGTCACCCCGCTCGCCAGGTTCATGAAGGCGACCTCTTTCTGGAACGGGTTGCCCTTCGGCCAGCCGATGTACCCGGCCGTCTCGTCGGACCGGAAGTAGTGCCCCATGAAGCCGAAGAGGCCGATCAGCCCCACGTTGAGCGGGAGCGACCACTGCAGCAGCGCCTCGGCCACGTTCTGTGGAGTGAAGGGGCGACGCCGGATCAGGAGCTGCGCCAGGGCGCCCACCACCACCACCGGTTGCAGCCCGACGATGAGCTGATCGAACTGGCTACCAGCGTGGTCCGGCGCGTGCGGAGCCGCGACCGACCCGTTGCCTGTTGCGCCGTGTGTCACGCTGTCCCTCCATCCCGGCTATCACTCCCGCGCCATGCCGGCTCCCCCAAGATTGGGGGTGGGGGGCCGACCCGTCAGTCCTGGGCGAACCAGCCGCGCTGCGGCGAGTAGACGAGGACGTGGTGCGTGAAGGGCCACCAGCGCTCGGCGATCACCAGGTCCTCCGCCGGGGCGGCGTGCGTGATCAGAGCCTCCTCGACGCTCGCCCAGATCAGGGCGGCGGCAAACGCCGCCAGGAAGAGGCCCAGCGCCGCGGCGGTCAGCCGGTGGGCCGGCCAGCCGGCGAAGGGAATCGCACAGCACCAGGCCGTGAGCAGCAGCGTGACGACGAGGAGCCGGATCGCCTCGTCGTTGCCGAAGTACGTCGTACGCACCGAGGCCGCGGTATACCAGGTGAGCAGCCCCGCCAGCAGGGCCGCCAGCACCCGCATACCGCCTGTCAATGGGCCAGAATCAACCAATGCCAAACTCCTGGGTCCGGCTGCCGGTCCGGGTGCTCCTGCCCCACCCGGCCGACCGGGCCCCGCCGCCACCCGCGCCGCGTCCGGTGCGCGTCGCTCGCGGCGCGCTGATACCCGGCCGCCGCGCCCAGCCTCGGGCACGCGCTGGCGTGAGGGCCTAACCTCGGCTCGATTATCGCACGACAACACATGCGCGATCAACCGCGATCGGGCGCAGTCTGCGGCGGGGCCGCGGGCGGGGTGGCACCGCGCGGGCGCGGTGCGACCTCGACGCGGCGGGGTGAATTGGCCGACCCCGAGCAGGGAGGGGAGAAATGGCACCGCGTGGGCGCGGCGCGCTTTTGGCCTGGTGCGGCGGCCCGCCCACCTGGCGCGGGCGCTCTGGTACAATGGCCCGCCAGACACGACCCATCACTCGCGCTGCGGGGGCGTTGCCCGTGCTCCTCTACATCCTGCGGCGGCTGCTCGCGCTCGTGCCGGTGCTGTTCGGCATCTCGCTCGTCACCTTCTTCCTCATCCGGCTGGTGCCGGGGGACGTGGTGGCGGTGATGCTGGGCACCGACGCGGATCCGCAGAAGGTCGCCGAAATCCGCCGCCTGTTCGGCCTCGACCAGCCGCTGCACGTGCAGTACCTCGACTGGATGGGGAAGCTCCTGCGCGGGGACCTGGGCGTCTCGCTGCGTACCCGCCAGCCGGTGACCTGGGAGATCAGCCAGCGCCTGCCCGTCACGCTCGAGCTCGCGCTGCTGTCGAGCCTGCTCACCGTCGCGCTGGCCATCCCGATCGGGATCCTCACCGCCGTCAAACAGTACAGCAAGGCGGACTACCTCGCCACGGTGCTGACGATCCTGGGCGTGTCGATCCCCGGCTTCTGGCTCGGCACGATGCTCTCGCTCGTCTTCGCGCTCAACCTGCGCTGGCTGCCGCCGATCGGCTACACGCCGTTCTTCGACAACCCGCTCGAGAACCTGCGCAACATGATCCTGCCCACGCTCAGCCTCTCGGCGGCGCTGATCGCGGTCGTGATGCGCCAGACGCGCTCGAGCATGCTCGAGGTGATCGGGCAGGACTACGTGCGCACCGCCCGGGCCAAGGGGTTGAGCGAGCAGATCGTGACCTACCGCCACGCGCTCAAGAACGCGCTCATCCCCGTCATCACCGTGCTCGGGATCCAGACCGGGCGGCTCCTGGGCGGCGCCGTCGTGATCGAGCAGGTGTTCGCGCTGCCCGGCATGGGCCGCCTCGTCGTCGACTCGATCGCCCAGCGCGACTACCCGCTCGTGCAGGGGGTGGTGATGGTGATCGCGACGGTCTTCGTGCTGAGCAACTTTGCGGTCGACCTCCTCTATACCGTGGTCGACCCGCGGATCAAGGCGACATAACCGTGACATCGAGCGGACGGGCCGGCGCGCCCGCCACGGCGCCCCACCCGGCCTCGCCGGGGACACGGGCGGA
>JBHOQZ010000493.1:0-4110 GCA_042408635.1 Chloroflexota bacterium | reverse complement strand
ATCAGACCGGAGAGCTCCGCCAGCAGCGGCGCGAACGGCGCACGGGTGACGATCCGCGCCGTGAGCGGGTCGGGCGTATCGACGCGCTCAATCGCTTCGAGCTGCGCCCGGATCGGCGAGGCGGTAGCCGGGTCGAGCACGCGCTCGATCGTCGCCCGCACGCTCGCCGAGTCGAAGGGCTCGCCGTTCTGGAAGCGGACGCCCGAGCGCAGGCTGAACTCCCAGGTACGCTCATCGACGGCGCGGTAGGCCGTGGCGAGCGCGGGCACGAGGCGACCGTCGGCGTCGAGCGCGACCAGCGGCTCACAGACATTTGCATACACGCTCGCCTCGACCAGGCCCGTCTGGAGCAACGGGTCGAGCGAGGCGGGGTCGGTGCCGTGGCCGACGACGAGTCGGGCCGCCTGACCGACCGGCGGAGCGCCGACGCAGGCGCCGAGGGCCAATGCAGCGACCGCGCCGCCGAACCCGCTCAGCACACCGCGCCGGCTCCAGAGCCGCGCGGCCGCGTGCACCCCAACCGTTGCCGTCATCCGGGTCGCGCGAGGCTTAGCGCGGGGGCTGAGCGGTGGCGGCGCCGCCCGCCTTGACGCCTTCGGCCGTGGCGAGGTACTTCTCGGCGTCCATGGCGGCGCGGCAGCCGTCGCCCGCGGCCACGATCGCCTGGCGGTAGCGGTGGTCGACGCAGTCGCCCGCCGCGAAGACGCCGGGGATGTTGGTCTCGGTGTGGTTGCGCGGCAGGATGTAGCCGCTCTCGTCCATGTCGATCTGGCCGCGGAAGAGCTCGGTGTTGGGCGTGTGGCCGATCGCCACGAAGAGGCCCGAGACGGGCAGCGTCGTCTCCGCGTCGGTCTGGAGGTTGCGCAGGCGCACCGCCTCGACCTTGTCGTCGCCGAGGACGTCCTCGACCACCGAGTTCCAGATGAACGTCAGCTTCGGCTCGGCGAAGGCGCGCTGCTGCATGATCTTGCTGGCGCGCAGCTCGGCGCGGCGGTGGATCACCGTGACCGAGCGGGCGAGCTTGCTCAGGTAGAGGCTGTCCTCCATCGCTGTGTCGCCCCCGCCGACCACCGCGACGTCCAGATCCTTGAAGAAGAAGCCGTCGCAGGTGGCACAGGAGGAGACACCGTGGCCGCGGAGCCGCTCCTCGTTGGGCAGGCCAAGCCAGCGCGCCGAGGCACCGGTCGCGATGATGACGGCGCGCGAGAGATAGGTGTTCTCGTCGGTGCGGAGGCGGAATGGACGCTGCCGGAGGTCCGCCTCGCCCACCTGCTCGTAGCGGAACTCCGCGCCGAAGCGGGTGGCCTGCTCCTTGAACAGCTCCATCATTTCCGGGCCCATGATGCCCTTGGGGAAGCCGGGGTAGTTCTCGACGTCGGTGGTGAGCATGAGCTGGCCGCCCCACTCGAGGCCACCCAGGATGATGGTCGTGAGATTGCCGCGCGAGGCGTACAGGCCGGCCGTCAGCGCGGCCGGACCGGACCCGATGATGGCGACATCGTAGAGATCAGACGACATTGCGACTACTGGAACTCCTTCCGTCAGACGGCCGCGCCCAGCCCATTGTCGACCGTCAGCGGCACCTCGAAATAGCGGATCTCCGGCTCGACGCCGTAGCGCTCGGCCGCCGCGCGGCGCCACTCAGGGCTGTAGAACCGCTCGGCCGCCTCGCGCGACTCCCAGAGATAGACACCACCCAGGTCGGCACCCACCTCGGCCCGCAGGTACGCCTTGAAGCGCAGACCGGGCACGCCCCGGTAGCGCGGCGCGGTCGTCTCGAACGCCCGCACCGCCTCCTCGCGCGGCAGCACCTCCTGCCGGTGGAACAGCACCAACGCCGCGATCATCGTCGCCCCTCCCCACCCGGCTCCACCGGGTGCCCGCTCCGACCGAGGTCGGGCTGCCCCGGCCCCTACCCCGCCCGCGCCACGCGGCGACCGCCCGCTATGACCGGGGTGAGGGTAGGCTCTGCGCGGGATATACCCCCACCCCGTATCATACCCCGCGGTCGGAGCAACCGCAAAGGGCGTGCCGCCGTCCGGGGTCGCGCCCGCGACACCGACCCGGCCGGGACGACCGGGCGAACGGCGGCTACTTGAACACCGAGAAGTCGATCTCCTTCTCCGTGATGAACTCGAGCAGGGCGGGGATCCCCTCCCGCGTCTTGGCGATGCCGCGCTTGATGGCGGGCACGATCTCGCCCGGCTCGGTGACGCGCTCGCCGTAGCCGCCGAACGCCCGCGCCATGTCGGCGTAGTTGCCGGAGATGTCGGTCGAGCGGTATTTCGCGGTCGCGGTCTGCATGATCGGCAGCTCGATCGCCATCGAGAAGTTGTTGAGCAGGACGGAGAGGATCGGGATGCGCTCGCGCACGGCCGTCTCGAAATCCATGCCGGTGAAGCCGATGGCGGCGTCACCCCAAACGTTGATGCAGAGCTGGTCGGGTTTGGCGAGCTTGGCGCCCAGGGCGAGCCCCAACCCGTAGCCGAGCTGGGTCGTCTTGCCCCAGCCGATGTAGCTGAGCGGCTCGGTGCAGGCCCAGAACGGCGAGAGCTGGTCGCGCGGGCTACCGGCGTCGTGGGTGATGATCGTGTTGGCGACGTCCACGGTGTGGAGCAGGTCCCAGATGACGCGGTAGGGGTTGAGCGGCGTGGCATCGCTGGTGAGCTTCGGGCGCCACTGCGCCAGCCACTCCTCGCGCAGCCTCGCGATCTCCGCCGCCACCGCGTCGGCGCGGCCGCGCGGCTGGCCACCGAGCCGATCGCGTACCGCCTCGACCAGCGCCGCAAGCGTGAGCTTGGCGTCGCCCAGCACGGCGTGCTCGACCGGCACGTCCTTGTTGATGTCGGCGGCGTCGAGCGTCGCCTGGATGTAGCGCTTGCCCTTCGGGAAGCTGATGCCGTAGTTGGTGGTGGCGAAGCTGCACCCGACACCAAAGATGAGGTCCGCCGCCTGGAGGAAGCGGTGGACCGCCAGCGGCACCGAGCGCCCGCCCGAGCCGAGCGAGAGTGGGTGGTTTTCGGGGAAGGCGCTCTTGCCCTCGAGGCTCGTGGTGACCGGGGCCTCGAGCAGCTCGGCCAGCGCGCGCAGCTCGGGCCAGGCCTTGGCGTAGTGGACGCCCTGGCCGGCGTAGAGCACCGGCCGCTCGGCGCGCACCAGGAGCTCGGCGGCGCGGTCGACGTCGACCGGGTCGGGGCCGACGCGCAGGCGCGGCGCGGGGCGGTAGTCGAGCGGCTCGGGCACCTCCTCGCCCGCGAAAACGTCGGTCGGGATCTCGACCATGACCGGTCGGGGGCGGCCGTTGCGCACCTGGGTGAAGGCGCGGCGCAGCGCGGCCGGGATCTGGTCGCCGACGTTCACCTGCTCGACCGACTTGGTGACGTGCTGGAAGTTGAGGAGCGCGCTGAAGTTCGGCGGCATGTTGGCGATCCGCCGCGGGTAGCCGGCGGGCAGGACAACGATCGGCACCGAGTCGGCGAACGCCTGGGCCACGCCCCCGAAGGCGTTCTCGGTGCCGGGGCCGTGCTGCATGGTGAAGCAGCCGATCCGATCGCCCGAGGTGACGCGGCTGACGGCGTCGGCCATGTGGAGGCCCGTGCGCTCCTGCCGGACGATGATCGTGCGGATGTCGGCGACAGCGGCGGCCTCGATGATCGGGTTGACCGGATACCCGATCAGGAACTCGACTCCCTCGCGCTTGAGGATCTCGGCGACGGCTGCGGCGACCTTCATACCCCTCTCCTTCCGCCGCCCGCCGGCGCAACGCTGCCCCGCGGACGACCCCCCATCAATCCCGCCCACTGCCTCTGGGGTCCGGCGACCCGAGCGCCGCGCCCTGGCGACAGCCCCCTGACCAGCCCGGTCAGGCTAGAAGCTGCGCCCCCGCTTGTCAAGCGCGCCGCCGCCGGCGCGCCGCCAATGGGTACCCGATCCACGGGTCTCCGCGCCAGCCATCCCCTCGATTTCCCGGCCCGCCGCCCGCTATACTCAGATTCAGGGTCGCGGATCCTGATCGGCGGGGCGTGCACCCGCCACCACGATGGCACGTGGTCTCGATGGCAGTGGGCCGGTCGCGCGGGCGGTGAGCCGGCGCCGGGCCCGGCGCGGCAC
>JBHOQZ010000492.1:0-5958 GCA_042408635.1 Chloroflexota bacterium | reverse complement strand
GTGCCGCGCGCCAGCGGATCGGCCGATGGCGCGGCCTGGCCGGCGGCCCCGGCCGTCGCCTCGGCCCGCGTGGCGGGCCGTTCGACCTCGGCGCGGCCGTAGCCGCTCGAGGTCTTGGCGCCGACGCCCAACTCGGCCAGGGCCAGCGCGAGCAGGTCGAGCGCGGCGGCGGCCCAGCGCGGCGGCCCGGCCACCGCCAGCAGGTACTGGCCGGTGGCGGAGAGGAAGCTGACCGGGTTCGGGCTGTCCCAGTCGGCCGGCGGGTCGCTACCCTGGTAGTAGCCGGGGTGGTGGACGGTGATGACGTCGGGGTGGAGCGCCTGCCGGTTCGCACCGCTGCCGGGAACATAGAGAGCATCGAAGAAGGTGACATACCCGGCCTGCGCGACGTCACCGAACAGGGTGGTGTAGGCGTTCGGGGGCGGCGTCTCCCCCGCGGCGGTCGGCCCGTCGCGGCCGGCGTCGCGCGCCCAAACGGCGGGATCGAGCCGCTGGCGGGCATAGGCGGCGGCCAGCCCCTTGAGCGCGCTGCCTGGCAGATACGGCATGCCGTAGGTGCGGTGCAGCGCAATGCCGGTCTCGATCACCGTCTCGTTGCCGAGCCCGACGGCGACGCGACCCACCATCCTGGCCGTGCGCGTGCGCGCGCCGAGCTTCGCCAGCGCCCGCTGCCAGCGCTCGTAGTGCTGGCGGTAGAGCGGCGGCTCGGCAATTGCGGCGACCTGGTCGACCAGAACCGCCTTGCTGCCAGTTTCGTGGTTCGTTAGGAAGCGGTCGAACCAGAGGCCGGGATGGGACGCCGCCTCTCGCGGGGGCAGCGCAACGTCTGCCAGCGCCTTCCGTCTTGTGGTATCGCTCACGACGTCGCCCCCCCGTCGAAGACCGCCTGGCAAAAGCGCTTGTACCAGAGCAGCGCGGCCAGCGCCTCGCGTGTCAGCCGCATGTACTCGGGCAATGGCGCCTCGCGGCTCGCCCGCGCCAGCTCCTCCCCGCTGTTGTACCCGAGCGTCGCGGCCAGGTCGCGGAAGAACTCGGCGGCTCCCGTTTCCTTCGTGGGCTTGCCCTGATCGGCTGGCTTCTGCTTGGCCTGCTCGGCGAGGAAGGCAAGCGCCTGGGCGAGCCCGGCGGTGCGGATCAGCACCGGGAGCGTCTGCGCGAGGTTCTTGTAGGTATCGCGCGGTTCGTCCGGGCGGGTCCTCATCCGCTCGACCTGTGGATAGATCTTCTGCGCGAGGCGCTGCTCGCGCGTGTGGATGCGGCTCCCCGACGTCTGCGTGGCAACCATCTCTGCCACCTCACGCGCCCAGACGGAGCTGGCAGACGCCGCGGCCGACGCTTGCCTTGCCGCCGAACTGGATCGGTCGGTCGAGCAGGCTCGTGAGCCGCTCGAGCACCGCGTCCGCGCTCAGCGGGTGGTCCTTCCGGCGGCTCGGCGACGCCGCCACTAGGCCGCTCAGCACCGTCTCGGTGGGCAGCGCCTCCTCGTACCAGAGCGCGCCCGAAGCCACCGTCTTGGCGTCGTCCTTCAGCCGCACGCGCGCGGTGATCTCGGTCCCGGTCTCGAGCAGGAAGGCGAGCACCTCGTCCGACACCACGGCCAGTTGCCCGCGGAGCGCGGCCCGCCACGCCTCGGCCTCGGGGTCGGCCACCGGAAAGAGGCGCTCGCCGAGCCAGGCCGCCCACTGTCCGACCGACCCGTCCTCGCGGGCCTCAAGGTCGAGGTCCTCGAGCACGACGGCCCGGACGCCCTTCACGCTGACAGGCAGGCGGCTCCCCTCGGTCACCAAGCACGCATAGCGCTCGGCCGACGACGCGGCCGGCTCGGGTGGCAGCGTGGGCAGTCCGTCGAGCCCGGCGGCGCGGGCGTCGCGGGCGAGACGGCGCAGCACGTAGGGCGAGGTGACCCAAGCGAAGGTGCCCCCGAGGCTGCGCACCGGCAGCAGCAGCAGGCGCTGATCGGAGAACTGCGCCGCCCCCGCGTACTCCGAGGCGTGCTCGGTCGGCGGGCCGAAGATGGCCTGCCAGATCGGGTCCGACTCGACGGCCGCATCGCGCAGCGTGCCCTTGACCGACGAGCCGGGCAGGTAGGGCAGGCCGGTCGCCATCTCGCGCGCCACCGGCAGGTCGATCACGCCAACACCCTGTCCCGTCCCCGCGTGCAGCGGCGACAGCACATGCACGAACAACAACCGCGCAGACAATGCGCTACCTCCCTCTCTCCAGTTCGTCGAGAAAGACCTGAAGCACGTCGACGTGGCCACGCTGATGTGCGAGTTCCAGCCGAAGTGGCAAACGTCGAGCCTCTTCGACCGTCAGAGGGGAGGTCGACACCTCCCGGCGTGGCAAGTCCGGCCGCTTGGGCACGATCTCCAACCCGCTCCGCGGAAGCGGGCTACCGCGCAGGATTACTGCCAATGCGACGTAGGCAATGTCACCTCGTTGCAAGCAGGCTAGCGGGCGGAGAATCAGCGGGCTCGCGAGCCGTGTGTGGGGCTCGCGTCCTTGAAGCGTGACGCTGGGATCAGCGTCGTGCTTGAAATGAAAGTCGATGGGGAGTCCGAACGCGGCTCGCGGGAACTTATCCGGCCAACCATCTCTGGGCTTATGCCGGTCTCGCAGGTAGACACCCGTGAGCCGTCGGATCGCGTCTGGCTCAGGCCAGAAGCTACGGCCGAACAGCCGTCCCTCTCTGGGCCTTTGCTGCCGGAAGCGCTTCAGTCGCTGGATGACGTCATTCCACGCCTCGGCTGCATCCCCAAACGCTCCGGTTTTGGGCAGCACACAGTACCGGAGGTTTGAATGCAGGTGAGGGACCTCTGATAGCCATGCCTTGCTTGAAGTCCGCTCTGCGTTCGGGATCGCCGTCTTGACATGTCGAGAAAGATGACTTCTGATCCAGCCGACTAGGGAGCCAACCTCTGGAGGCGCCTCGCTCTGTGTCGTACCGTCACTCGAACGCTTCGAGACAAGGCGAATCGCTCCAAACCCACGCCGAGTTCGGGCACCGATACCCCCGAACGTCTCCCACGCCCAGAATGCAGCTTCGATTTCCTCCCGCGGCGTGTTCTCGAACCGGATGAAAGTCGGTCTCTCACTCCAGCCACGCGGATACTCAACGCGGACCCAGAACCGAAGTGGATAGCAACACGCTTTGTCCGGATCTTGCTGCAACGGGAACGCCGCATAGTCTGGGATGCCACTCTCGGGGTCATGCGGAGGGCGCGGCGAGCCTGTGTCGTCGTGATACGGCCGAATAGGGCGCGATTCACTTGCATCGACGGTGAGCGTGAGCTGGACAAGCGAGGGAAAGGCGTCCTTGTCGGTGCTGGCGGCGCCCCAGAGGTAGGCCTCGGCGCGCTTCATCTCCTCCAGGCTGGCGAACTGGCCGGCGCGGGTGGCGCGCCACCAGAAGCGCAACTGGCCGCGGATCGACGGGGCGCGCACGACCGTGACCGGGTCGGCCTCGTGGGGGCGTACCCCGCCGCCCATCAGCGGCCTGATCAGTTCGTACTCGCGCACCTCCGTCACCAGGTCGAGGTCGCGGCGCGGCGTGAGCGGGGGCGGAACGCCGGGGTCGGGTCGAGGCATCACGTCACCTCCAGCGTGTGGTGCCGACCGGGTCGCGTAGCCCGAGCGATGCGCGGTTGGCCTGGCACCACTACCCCATCGATGGGCACTCGGCGGTCGGCCATCACGTCACCTCCAGCGGTATCTGCTCGCCCGACCAGGCGCCGAGCGCCACCATGCCGAAGCCATCGAGCCAGTCGATCGGCTCGTCGCTGATGCAGCGCAGCCAGAGCCAGTCCACCCAGGCCCGCGCCGCGTCGTCGCTCGCCCGGCCGAGCGTGAGGAAGTAGACCGTGCCCGCGGGCGCCACCCGGCGCGAGGGCTTGGGCGTGCCGCGGGCGATGTCCCAGCCCGAGACGACCTGTGGCCGCGGCACCGCCGCCGCGACCAGTTTCGGGTGCACGTCGAACTTCTGCGCGTTGATCAGCCAGGTCGGCCGCCAGCCGGCCCGGAACACCCCCGGCGTCAGCAGCACCAGGCGGCACGCCTTGCTTCTGACGATCGCCTCGCGCACCGCCGCGGGGCACTCCGGCAGCGGGTTGGCGGTCCGCCACCAGTACATCAGCCGCCGCTCGCCGCCCAGGGGTGCGATCCCGCCGGCAAAGCCACCGAGACCCGGGGCGACCGCCACCGCCAGGCCGAGCCGCCGCTTGCCCGCGCCGGTGAACGCCAGCCCGCGCGTGCTGAACAGGGCACCCTCGGCCGCCGTGCCCGTGGTCGACCTGATGCTCACGTGGGTGCGGTCGTCCTGGCCGGGCCCCGCCACGCCCAGCTCGGCGGCGTCGATGGTGTCTGCGCGCGGCTCGGCCAACCAGCGCGCGAACGCCTTCCAGCGCCAGAAGGTGGGTACGCCCTTCGCCGGCTTCTCGGGGCGATATGGCACCGGGGTAGTCGGCGCCAACCCGTCGGGCAGGTTCATCTCCACCCCGTCGGGCAGCCGGCCCGGTTGGAGCGGCACGCGATCCAGCCGACGACCCTCAGCCGGGGCCCGGCTGTTGCCGCCGGACGCGGGCGGGGACGCGGCGCCGGTCTTGGCCGTCTCCCCAGCCGCGTCATAGAGAAGGGCATCGGCGGGCGCGGGCGCGTACCAGTCCGCGACCCGGGTGCCCTGCCCGGCGCCGTCGTCCAAGTCGAGCTCGACCAGCCACGGCCCCTGGAAGCTGATCGGCTGGCGCCGGTCGCGCCGCGCGGGATCGAAGCGCCCGTCCGGATCGGACCAGGCGCGGGTGCGCAGCGCCCCGGCGACCGTGCCGGGCAGCGGGAAGGGCAGGCTGGTGGCGCGCGCACCGGGGTTCGGCCCGAACGGGCGCCCGTCGCGCGCGATCAAGGGATCGCGCGGCTCGATGATCCAGAGCTCCACCTACGCGCCTCCTCCAGTTGTCCTGGCCGCCGCGGGCGCCTGAGCCGGACCGGCGGCACGCGCCAGCTCGCGGGCAACGATCAACCACTCGGCCAGTCGACCGACCACCGTCTGACTGCCCTGCCCCTCCGTATCCGGCGCGTGTGTGCCCGCGCGCGACTCGTCAAGCAGCCCGGTCAGGAGGTCGATCTGCTCGCGGCCGAGCGCGGTCGTGCCGCCCTCGGTGCGCTTGCGCGCGATCACGCGCAGCGCCTCCAGCCGCAGCGCCTCCGGCGGCAGCTTCCGCTCACGTACTACCTGGCCGAGCCGGCGGTCCAGCTCGCGCAGCTCGAACGCGGCGCCGTCGGGGAGGCGGTCGTGGCGGTAGGCATCGACGAGCTGGTCCAGCGCGGCCACGAAGCCGCTGCCGAAACCCCCGCGGATCGTCAGGTCGCTGCCGCTGCGCTTGCTCAGCGTGATCGCCAGCGCGTGCTTGCCGGGGTGGCGCTTCGCGTGCTCGAGCGCCGCCCGCACCCGGTCGAGCGCATCGCTCAGCGGCTCGATGTGGTGCTGGATGGCGATCCCGACCGAGAGCGTGGCTGGGTTGCCACCCTCGGCCTTGAACTCCTTCGTCCGCTCGGCAAACGCCGCGGCGAGCCGGGCGGCGCAGGCAACCGCCGTATCGAGCGGCACGAGCGCGAGCACATCGTCGCCGCCCGCGTAGACCAGCGCGCCGCGGACGTCGTCGTGGTTGACGATCTTGCCCGCCCCCCAGGCAAAGCCGGCGAGCGACGCCGAGAGCTCGATGTGTTGCTCCTTTGACGTCTGCCCGTCGATGACCTTGCCCATGCTGTCCCCGTCGGCCGCGAGCAGCGCGTAGTAGGCGCCCGGACGCTGACCGCCGGTGGCTTTGAAGAAGTCGGCCAGTGCGGCGCGGGCCGACGCGAGCGCCTCACCCTCGAGTTCCTCGGCGAGGTGGTCTTCGAACAGCGGTGCGGCATCAAGGCCATTGGTGAGCTGGGGTCGATAGAACGTCCCAGCGAGCGGTTGCC
>JBHOQZ010000491.1:0-6053 GCA_042408635.1 Chloroflexota bacterium | reverse complement strand
CCCGCGCCGGCCGCGCCGCCGATGATCGCGCCGGGGATGACGCCGGCCGGACCGGCCACGGCCGCGCCGATCGCCGCGCCCGTCGCGCCTCCGGCCAGGCCGCCACCAACCATACCCTCGTCCGCGTTGTCGCGCTCGTCGGCCGAGCGCTCCTTGCCGACCGCCGCACCGGTAGCCGCCCCGGCTGCAGCGCCGATCGTGCCGCCGACAACGGCGCCGACCGGACCGCCGACCAGCGCGCCGGCGGTGCCGCCCGCTACCGCGCCGGCAGCCAGGCCCGTGGTGGTCTCGTCGGTGTTGTCGCCGTCGCGGACGGTGCCGCTGCCGACGGTGCGGGCGCGGGCGCCCACGCTCTCGGGACCGGTATCGGCACCGTTGCGCTCGAGGATCGCCAGCGCGTCCATGGTGCGCTGACCCGCGTTGACGGTGATGAGCACGCCACCCTGGCGGAAGCCGGTCTCGAAGTGGCGGGCCTCCTCCTCCGGGATGCCCATGCCGACGAGGGCGCCGACCAGGCCCCCCGCCGCGGCGCCGATGCCCGCGCCGGCCACTGCCGTGCCGCCGGCGATGCCGAAGGCCGAGGCGAGCGCGCCACCCGCGATCACCGGCCCGATGCCGGGGATCGCGAGCGCGCCGATGCCCACCAGGAAGCCGACGAGGCCGCCCAGCAGACCGCCGCCGATCGCGCCGGTCACGGCACCCTCGGCCGCCTGCGTGCCCGTGTCCTCGATCAGCTCACCCTGAGCAGTGCGGTCGCGCATCGCCACGCCGATCTGCTCGGGGCGGAACCCCGCGTCCTTGAGGTCGTTGATCGCGCGCTCGGCGCTGGCGCGGTCGTTGAATAGACCCGCGATCGTGGTGCGACCCGAGTAGTCCCGCGGCCGGTAGCTGCCGCTGTTGGAGACATTGATGTTGGTCGAACCCGTATCCATGCAGTTGCTCCTTTTCAGTTCCGCGGTCTCCGCGAACGGTGGTGTCCGTTCGCATCGCCTCCCTGCGACTGGCAAATTATGTGCCAGCCGGGCTTCCCGCCCTCCGCCTCACCGGCGGTCCAGCGCTTCATCTGCCGACGGCTTGCCGGGCAGCCGCCGGCCTTGACACGCCCGGGGGCCGCGCGTAAGGTAGGTCTGTATGTTCGGGAAGGTGCTGGTCGCAAATCGGGGCGAGATCGCGCTGCGGATCGTGCGTGCCTGCCGTGACCTGGGCGTGCGCGCCGTGGTCGCCCACTCCGAGGCCGACCGCGATTCGCTGCCGGTGCGGCTGGCCGACGAGGCGATCTGCATCGGCCCGGCCGCCGGCGTCCGCAGCTACCTGAACCTCCCCAACGTCGTCTCAGCTGCGCTGCTAACGGGCTGCGACGCGATCCACCCCGGCTACGGCTACCTGGCGGAGAACCCCTACGCCGCCGAAATCTGCGAGAAGTACGGTCTCGTCTTTGTCGGGCCGCCGCCCGAGGCGATTGAGCGCGCCGGGGACAAGGCGCTCTGCCGCCAGCTCATGGCCGAGGCGGGTCTGCCCACCCTCCCCGGCACCGACGAGGCGATGGTCTCGGCCGAGCAAGCCGCCGCGTTTGCCGCCGAGATCGGCTATCCCGTCATGCTCAAAGCGGCGGCCGGTGGGGGCGGGCGCGGCATGCGCATCGCGCGCGACGAGCGCGAGCTCCTGCGCCTCTTCCCCCTGGCGCGGGCCGAGGCCGAGGCCGCCTTCGGCAACGGGCAGATCTACCTCGAGCGCTTCCTCGAGTCGCCGCGCCACGTCGAGGTGCAGGTCCTCTTCGACCGGCACGGCCACGGCGTGCACCTGGGTGACCGCGACTGCTCGATCCAGCGGCGGCATCAGAAGCTGGTCGAGGAGGGGCCGGCCACCGGCATCGCGCCCGAGACCTCGGCGCGCGTGCGCGAGCTGGCGCTGGTCGGCGCGCGCGCCCTCGGCTACGCCAACGCCGGCACCTTCGAGTTCCTGGTCGACCGGGCCGGCCAGCCCTATTTTCTGGAGGTCAACGCGCGCATCCAGGTCGAGCACCCGGTCACCGAGGAGTTGACCGGCGTCGACCTGGTGGCCTGGCAGCTTCGACTCGCGGCCGGGGAGCACCTGACGCTGCGCCAGGAGGATGTAGCGCTGCGGGGCCACGCCATCGAGTGCCGGATCAACGCCGAGGACGCGGACCGCGGCTTCGTGCCGTCGACGGGGCGCATCACCGAGTACCGACCGCCGGGTGGGCCGGGCGTGCGCGTGGACTCGCACCTGTTTGCCGGCTACGAGGTGCCGCCGCACTACGACTCGCTGCTCGCGAAGCTGATCTGCTGGGGAAGTGACCGCGCCGAGGCGATCGCGCGGACGCAGCGAGCGCTGGGTGAATTCGCGATCGAGGGCGTGCGCCACCTGATCGCCTTCCACCGGGCGCTCCTGACGGACGAGCGGTTCCTGACCAACAACATCGCGACCGATTTCCTCGAGCGGCGGTCGGCGGCGGGCGCCGGAGGGGTCGCGCAGGAGGTGGCGGGGTGAACCTGCCGGCGGAGGCCGGCCAGGACGCGGCAGGCGCGGCGGTCGAGGAACATCTGGGCTCGGTGCGGATCGCGCCGAACGTGCTGGCGACGGTGGCGGCGCTGAGCGCGCTGTCGGTGCCCGGTGTGGCCCGGCTGGGCGATGCCTCGAGCGTCGGCCGCTTGATGGGGCGTGACGCGCCCTATCCAGGGGTCAAGGTGGAGGTGAAGGCGGGTCGAGCCACCATCGACCTGCACTTGGCGACGCGGCTGGGTGTGAACGCGCTTGAGGTCGGCGAGCAGGTGCAGCGCCTGGTGAGCGAGGCGGTCCCCACCATGATCGGCATGCCGGTCGATCAGGTGCACGTCCACATCGACGACGTGGAGTAGGCGGTTGGGCGGGACGGGAGGCGTGAGCGTGGACGAGTCGGCGGAGCCCCGACAGGGTTGGGCGGACGACGACGAGGCGGCAGGGGGGGCCAGGCGCAAGCGGGAGAGCCCGCACGGCGCGCGGCGGCGGGCGCGCGAGCTGGCGCTGGCGGTGCTATTTGAGGCGGCCACGGTCGGCCATCCGGCCGGGGAGGTGCTGGCGCGGCAGCTCGAGGCGGCGGAAGCGGACGCGGCGACGGCGGCGCGGGCGCGGGAGCTCGTGACGGGGGTGTTGCGCCACCAGGCGGAGATCGACGCGCGGATCGCGGCGGCGGCGCCGACCTGGCCCCTGGCGCAGATGCCGGGGGTGGAGATCAGCATCCTTCGAGTTGCGCTTTTCGAGATTCTATTCGATAATGCGGCCGTACCGCTACGGGCCGCCATCAGCGAGGCGGTCGAGCTTGCCAAAGTCTTTGGCAGCGACAGCGCTCCCCGGTTTGTCAACGGCGTACTCAGCACCATTGTGTCCCGGGCAGGCGAGCAGCCTGCGGCGGGCCGGCACGAGCCCGCGGCGGCGCGACCCGAGGAACGACACGAAGGCTAGAGATCCGCGGCCGGCTGGGTGGGCCCGAGCGGGGCGATGAGGCCCCGATCCAGCAACAAGGAGGGAGTGGATGGCGGAGTCAACCACGTTCGAGCGCCTGCGAGACATCATCGTCGAGCACCTGGGAGTCGAGCGCGAGAAGGTCACCCCCGACGCCTCGTTCACCGACGACCTCAACGCCGACTCGCTCGACCTGGTGGACCTGATGATGACGATCGAGGAGAAGTTCAACCTCGGGGAGATCCCCGACGAGGACACCCGCAAGATCGTCACGGTGCAGGACGCGGTCGACTACATCGAGGAGCACTCCTCCTAGCCGAACGCAGGCCGCCCGCCGCACGGGCGCGCCCCGCGCCACTTCGCGTATGATATGGGGGCAACCGACATTCGGGCGGGTGCCCCGACTATTTTCCCCGGCCTACCGGCCGCGCCGTGCCCGTGCACCGCGGCCGACGAGGCTGGCCGGGCTGGCGTGCGAGCGAGGGCGATGGTAGCCGCTGATCCAACCAACACCAACCAGGAGCTCATGGTGCGTCCGCCGGATCCCGACGATCCGGAAAGCGACGACAAGCGGATGACGATCCAGGAGCACCTGGAGGAGCTGCGCAACCGCCTCATTATCTGCGTCGTCGCGGTGGCGATTGGCATGATCCCGGGCGTCTTCCTGGCAACGCCGATCTGGGGGCTGATCTTCCGCCTGCTCGAAACCGCAGGCGGCGCCAGGATCATCACTGGCCAGGTCACCCAGGGCTTCATGGTCTGGCTCTACATCGCCCTCTATGTCGGCCTGGCGCTGGCCACCCCGGTCGTCTTCTACCAGATCGCGGCGTTTATCGCCCCGGCGTTGACGCGGCAGGAGAAGCGCTTCATCATCATGTCGCTGCCGGGTGTCTTCGCCTGCTTCCTCTGTGGCGTCGTCTTCGCCTACTTCATCGTGGTGCCCAACGCCCTCAACTTCCTCGTCTACTTCGGGCCGGGCCACCTGCCGGGCGTCGACGCCTTCATCGAGCTCGAGGACTTCATCGGCTTCACGATGTCGCTCATCTTCTGGGTCGGGCTGTCGTTCGAGACGCCGGTCGCCATCGTGGCGCTCTCGAAGGTCGGCATCCTCACGCCTGAGCGCATCAAGCTCTATCGCAAGTACTTCATCGTCTTCGCTTTCGTCGCGGCGGCATTCCTGACGCCCACGCCCGACCCGCTCAATCAGATCATCGTGGCCGTGCCGATCATCATCCTCTACGAGATCGGCGCGCTGATCGCCCGCCTCGTTTAACCGTGGGCGAGGGTCGGCACGCGCGGCAACGACGGGGTCGCAGCGGCACGGCAGCACACGGGAGGGCGCAATGACGCGCGGGTTCGACGACCCCGTCCGCCGCGGCTTCGTGCTGCTCTGCCTGGCTGTGGGCTGCGTGGGCTACGCGCTGGGTGTGATGGAGACCGTCACGGCCAACTTCTTCGTCGAGGTGCTCCACCTCGACGGACCGCAGTTCGGCTACATCACCGCCATCCGCGAGGTGCCCGGCTTCCTGCTCATCTTCATCGTCGCGGCACTCTACCGCCTGACCTTGCCGCACCTGACCGCGCTCGCACTCGTCGTCCTCTGCCTCGGCTTCGCCGGCTACGGCACCGCCACCTCGTTCGGCACCGTGGTGCCGTGGGTGATCGCCTCCTCGCTCGGCTACCACGTCATGCTCCAGACCTACCACGCCCTGGCGATGAACCTGACGACGGTGAACCGCAGTGGCACGGTGATCGGCCAGGTCGGCAGCGCCATGCCAATCGGGATGATCGCGGCCAAGCTGGCGATGTGGAGCGGCTTCGGCCTGGGCATCCTCGGCTTCATCCCCGCCTTCCTGACCGCCTCGGCGGCCGCGCTGATCGGGGCGGCCGCCGTCTTCTTCTTCCCCAACATGCGCGATGGCAGGGTCGAGGCGGTAGTCCAGCAGCGCCAGCCGCTGGTGCTGCGGCGGCGCTACAGCCTGTACTACGCGCTCAAGTTCCTCGACGGCGCGCGCATGCAGATCTTCTTCTCGTTCGGCGCCTGGGTGCTGGTGCAGCACTTCGGGCTCGATGTGGCCGGCGTGGCGCTGGTGCAGATCGCGGCCGCCGGGCTAACCGCCGTCTTCACGCCCTGGATCGGCCGCCTGATGGATCAGCTCGGGGAGCGCACCGGGCTGGGCGTCGCCAATGTCGGCTACGTGCTCATCCTGGGCGCCTTCGGCCTGGTGGACAACGTCTATGTGGCGAGTGTCGCCTACGTGATCTACCAGCTCATGGCCGCGCCGGCGGAGATCGGCGCCTCGGTCTACCTGCGCAAGATCGCCACGCCCGAGGATCTGGCGCCCTCGCTGGCGATGGGGCTGAGCATCTCGCACGCCGCCGCGATCATCGTCCCGGTGGCGGCCGGGTTCATCCTCAACTGGGTGGGCTACCAGGTGCCGTTCCTGCTCGCCTGCGGCGTCGCCAGCATCACCTTCCTGGTCACGCGGCGGCTCAGCAGCTCGCAGCAGCGCATCACGCCGCGCCTAGCCGGCAGCGCGGGAGACTGAGACCTGCCGGGCGCTGCCGCGCGATCCGTTCGCGGCGCGCGGCAG
>JBHOQZ010000490.1:0-5436 GCA_042408635.1 Chloroflexota bacterium | reverse complement strand
GCGGCCGCGACCCGGCAATGCCGGTCGTCGATCGGGCGTGTAGGCAGCGGTCGGTCGGCCGGGGCCGGGCGCACGGCGATGGGCTGCGGACGCGCCCGGTCTCGGCGTGCGCCGGTCCGGCTACCCGGCGCCGCGCTGGATGAGCTGGAATCGGACGCCCATCGAGGTCTCGGGCTGCGTGTTCCAGGTGAGCAGGTCGCGGAAGCGGCCGGGCTCCGGCGTGGCAAAGGCGACGCCGCGCCCCTGCAGCCGCCGACCGGACTCCGCGATGTCGTCCACGCGCAGCGCGATGTGGTCGAGCCGCGCGGCCGCGCCGCCGAGCGTCGCGTCGCGGCGGTCCGGGTCGTCGAAGGCGATCAGCTCGATCTGCGCGTTGGCGAAAGCCAGGTAGGCGAACCGCAGGCCCCGCTCCGGCACGGCGTCCTCATCGGTCAGCGGCAGGCCGAACTGCTGCGCGAGCAGCTGCTTCGACGCCTCGAAGTCGGCGACCACCGCCGCCACATGGTCGAGCGCGGTGACGCCGACGCCGGGGGCGCGCGGCGGCGCATCGACCCGTGGCATGTCCGCGTCGGGCGCGGGCGGGTACCACTGGATGAGCTGGTAGGCGATGCCGCCGGTGGTGTCGGGATCGGTCATCTGCATCGTGCGGCTGGGGCTGGTGGTCGGTGCGTGGCGGAAGCCGACGCCGCGGCCGCGCAGCGCCGCGATTGCCCGGTCCAGGTCGTCGACCCCGAGCGCCACGTGCGAGGGGACGGTGCCGCGACCGGGATCGCCGAAGCGCCGGCGCCGCTCGTCGGGGTCCGGGAACCAGACGGCCTCGATCTCGGCGTTGCCGGCGGAGTAGAACGCCGCCTGGTTGCGGTCGCGTGGCGTCGAGTGCCGGACAAGGGGCAGACCAAGCACCTCGCCCAGGAACCGCTCGGCGTCGGTCAGGTCGTCCACGTAGATGCCGGCGTGGTCCAGCCGCATCGGATCGCCTCCTCGCCCTGTGCCGGCCCTGGCGCGCGGGCCCGCCTACCCGCCGCCGGGGCAACGGCTATCCGCTCTGCCTGGAGGCGCTGCCGTCCCTGCCTCCGGGCGCGACCCGACTACCCGGCGCCGGGGGCGTACTTGCCACTGAGCTGCGGGGCGGTGCCCTCGAGCCCGCGCTGCTGGCGCTCGAGGCGCGTCTCGCGGCTCCAGGTGCGCTTCAGGTCGTCGCGGACGCGCACGCGCAGCCGGCCCAGCCCCTCAGTTTCGAGCTCGATCAGGTCGCCGTCCTGGAAGGCGCTCAGGCCCCGGTGGTTCGTGCCGGTCGCCACGATGTCGCCGGGCTCGAGCGTGTGGATCGAGGTGATCCATTCGAGGCACTTGGGGATCCTGTGCGCCATGTCGCTCGTGTTGAAGTTCTGCTTGAGGTTGCCGTTGACCCAGAGGCGCACGCCGAGCGCATGCGGGTCGGGGATCTCGTCGGCGGTGACCAGGCACGGGCCGATCGGGGCGAAGGTGTCGCGCGACTTCATCTGGTAGAAGGTGTTGCCGGCGGGTGGCAGGCCGCGCGCCGAGCCGTCGATGAAGTTCAGGTAGCCGAAGACGTGGTCCATCGCCTCGGCGGCTGTCACGGCGCGAGCCCGCCGGCCGATCACGAGCGCGAGCTCCGCCTCGCCCTCGAAGATCGTCGCCGGCACATCGGGCAAGACCATGGTGTCGCCGTCCCCGATGATCGTGCTGGGCGATTTGAGGAAGGCGTTGAGCGGCGCGGGCTCGGTGCGCGTGCCGTCCTCCATGTAGTTCACGGCCATGCAGACGACGTTGACGGGTCTGGGCACCGGCGGACGAACCCGCACCTGGGCGAGCGCGATGCCGCTGCCCGACTCAGCCGCAGCCTCCAACGCCGCGCGGTAGTTGTCGAAGCGCTCGATCAGGCCGGCGATCAGGTCGTGCGGCCCGAGGTGGGGCACGCCGCGCACGACGTCCGAGACGTCGACGACCGTATCGCCCCTGAGGACGCCCAGCTTGAAGTCGTCGAAGAAGAGCAGCTTCACCGTTCCCTCCTACCGTCCCCGGCACACCGCCCAGGCCGGCGGCACTGCCCGTCCCCGGCCGGTGGTGGCCATGCAGCCCCGGCCCGTCCGACGTTCCCCCGTGCGGATTGTAGGCGCCGCCCGGGCGGCGCGCCACACGCCGCGCGCGACCGGCCGCCGCCCCGTGTCGCGCCGCCATTCCGAGCGATGACGCGCCGACCAGGTTCGCCCTCCCAGCCCGTTCCCAGGTTTCGGGTGTATGCTGGAGGCAGGGAGGTGGCGCGGGTGGCCGATCGGGCGATGGGCCGGCTCTTCACGCCGATCCGGTGGCGGCTGGTAGCCTGGACCGTGCTGGTCCTCACGCTCATTCTGCTCGTGCTGGGGGCGGCGGTCTATTTCGCCGTCTCGCGCAGCCTGCTGGAGGCGGTCGACCGCAACCTCGTCGGTCAGAGCGAGCAGACCGAGCGCCTGCGCCCGCCGCCGGGTGCGCGCGTACCACGGCCCGGGTCCGAGCCCTTTGCCCCCGAGGGCTACCGGGGCGGTGTGTTCTACCTGGTGGTCGGGCCGGAGGGCCGGGTCGTGGTCAATCCCCAGCAGGTCGACCTGGCGGGGGTCGAGGTGCCGCGCCCGGCCGCGCGTGAGCCGGTCTTCGCCACCGTCTCGATCGACGGGCAGGCAACGCGCCTCTTCGTGCGGCCGGCGGGGGAGCGCGCGCCGCCGGGTACCGTCCTCGTCGTCGGGCAGAGCCTGGCGCCGGAGGAGCGCGCGCTGCACACGCTGCTGCTGGTGCTGGCGGCGGGCGGCGGGCTCGGGCTGGTGTTCTCCCTGATCGGCGGCTGGGTGCTGGCGGGTCGGGCGCTGGTGCCGATCCAGCAGGCGTTTCGGCGCCAGCAGGAGTTCGTAGCGGATGCCTCGCACGAGCTGCGGACACCGCTCACCGTGCTGCGCTCGGCGACCGACCTGCTCAACCAGCACCGCGCCGAGCCGCTCGAGCGCAACGGCGCGCTCTTCGACGACATCCGCCACGAGATCGCCCGGCTCGAACGGCTGGCCGGCGATCTGCTCACCCTCGCCCGCTCGGACGTCGGCGACCTCGAGCTGGCGGTGGCGCCGATCGACCTCGACGCGCTGGCCAGGGAGGTCGTGCGTCGCACCGATCCCCTCGCGCGCGAGCGGGGCATCAGCCTCGAGTTCGACGCGGCTGGCGGCTCGCCCACCATCGAGGTCGACCCCGACCGGCTCCAACAGGTGCTCCTCATCCTGCTCGACAACGCGCTCAAGCACACCCCGCGCGGGGGACGCGTGACGGTGCAGGTCCAGCGTCAGGGCGCCGACCTCCTGCTGAGGGTGATCGACACCGGCGCAGGTATCGCGCCCGAGCACCTGCCGCGGGTCTTCGACCGCTTCTACCGCGCCGATCGCGCCCGCACGCGCGACCGGGGTGGGAGTGGTCTGGGCCTCGCCATCGCCAAGCTGCTCGTCGAGGCGCACGGCGGTGCGCTCAGCCTGGCGAGCACGCCGGGGGTCGGCACGCGGGCCACCGTGCGGTTGCGCCCGGCCCCGCGCGGCGCCACCGGTGCCCCGTTCGGCGGTCTGCGGGCGGAGCTCGGTCGCGGCGCCGAGCGCTGAGGCGGCATCGTGTCTCCCTCGGCCACCAGCAGCCGGCACCGGCGGTGCCGTGGCACATACCCTGCCTTTGCTGGGGCGACCGCTCCTGGTACTCGACGTGCCGGGCGGCCGATCACGAACCAGGAATGCCGCTGCCATGACGAATAAGCGGGGACCCATGCCCGATCGGCAGCCGGGATCGGCGGGGGGCGACAAGGATTTCGACCACCTCAGCCCCGAGGAGACGCGGCTGGGCCTCGCCCGGACGGGCGCCGCCGCCGGCAGAGATGATTTCGGAGGGGCGCTGTGCGAGGCCGGATTCGACGTCGACGCCGGTAGTCCGGAGCCGGCCTCGCGCTCCGTGGGCGGAGCGGGCAGCCGGTTGCCGGAAGGGGGCAACCAGGCGCGCTAGGCGGTTGGCGTGGGCGGTCCGGTGACGGCCAACCGGTCGAGCGAAAGAGGCGCCGATGTCCTCGCGTTCACCTGAACGGGCTGCCATGCTGCGGCATCAACTCGTCCGGGCGCAGCAACTCCGCGAGCGCAGCCGGGAACTGCTGCGGCGCTCGACCAGCATCTGCGCGAGCGCGCGGGTCGTCCTCGCCGTGCGGCGATCGGCCGTCGGTGGCTCGGCCGTCAGCGGTCCGGGCGCGCCGCCGGCCGGCGGCGCGGCCTGCCGAGGCGCCTACTTGCCCACCGCCCGCACCGTCTCGATGAGCCGCCCGATCTCGCCGACCGTCAGCCACCAGGCGAAACCACCCGGCTGGCGCACGCGCCACGGGGTGCTCAGGTCGGACGTCAGCAAGACAATCTGAACCGCCGGTCCCCGACGCGATGGTGTAGCATGCGGGCACCGCGCGCTGCCCGGAGTCGGTGGCTGGGAGGGTGGGAGCCCGTGGCTCGGTCGGGATCCGATTGCCTGGAGGCAGTGCGCCAGCTCCTGCCCGAGATCGAGGCGCAGGCGGCCCGGATCGAGCGGGAGCGGCGGCTGCCGGAGAGGCTGGTGCGGGCGCTGGTCGAGGCTGGCCTCTTCCGCATGCTCGTGCCGCGCGCGCTCGGGGGCGGCGAGGTCGACCTGGCCACCTTTGCCCGCGTGATCGAGCTGCTGGCGGCCGCGGACGCAAGCACCGCCTGGTGTGTGAGTCAGGGCGCGGGCAGCGCGCTGATCGCCGCGCACATGGATCCCACCGGCGCCGCCGACATCTTCGGCGATCCCGGCGCGATCGTAGCGCGCGGCCCCGGCAAGGGCAGTGCGCGGCCGGCGCCGGGCGGCTACCGGGTGACGGGCGCCTGGTCGTTCGCGAGCGGCTGCCGGCACGCCACCTGGCTCAGCGGCCTGGTCGATCTGGCCGAGGCGAGCGGCCGCGGCCGGGTCTGTACCGTGTTCTTCCCGGCCGACCGGGCGCAGCTCACCGATACCTGGGACGTGATCGGGCTGCGCGGGACCGGCAGCGATAGCTTCGCGGTGACCGATCTCTTCGTGCCGGACCGGCACACCGTCGGCGGCGGGCGGCGCTGGGCCGACGGTCCCCTCTACGCCTTCTCCTCGAACGCCGTTTACGCCGCCGGCTTCGCCTCGGTGGCGCTGGGCATCGCCCGCGCGACGCTCGACGCCTTCGTCGACCTCGCGGGGGCCAAGACGCCGCGCCTGGCGCGCCACGTCCTGCGCGAGCAGCCCGTGGTGCAGGCGCAGACGGCGCGGGCCGAGGCGGCGGTCGGTTCGGCCCGCGCCTTCCTCCACGAGGCGATCGGGGAGGCGTGGGCCGCGGCCAGCGCGGCGGGTGAGCTGCCGATGGCGGCGCGCGTGCGGCTGCGGTTGGCGGCCACC
>JBHOQZ010000488.1:0-5387 GCA_042408635.1 Chloroflexota bacterium | reverse complement strand
GGCGAGGTGGGGCTCGAGGGTGCGGCGGGCGACGTGGAGGGTGCGGTGGAGGTTGTTGTCGCCGGCCTGGGGGTCGAGGTCGGGCCAGAGGTGTTCGACGAGCTGCTCGCGGTGGAGGCGGTGGTCGGGGGCGAGGGCGAGGAGCTTGACGATGGCGGCGGCCTTGCGGCGGCGCCAGGCGCTGGCGGGCAGCACCTGCTGGCCCAGCGCCACCCGGAAGCCCCCCAGCAGGTGGATCCGCAGCTCGGTGGCCCAGGCAGCAGCCGGACCGTTCCGGCCCCGACTGTCCGCCGGACTCGGGGGAGGTTGCGGGCTCCCTGGCGCCATGTGACCGTGCCTTCCCCAAACTGGCGGCTCCGTGGCAGGGCGGCACTGCTCTCCCCGGCCGGTCCGCCGCGATGCCCCGGCCCGTGACGGATCACTCAGCGACTGAGCGATCGACTCCTACCTCGATCCCACTCGCCTTGCCTGAAGTATAGGCGGGGGCGAAACGGCTGCCAAGGGGGTAACTACCCGCTACATGTGTGCGCGTCTTCCTGGCCAGCCTGCTGCCCAGTGTCGATGCCGGGCGGTTCGGGGCGCCGACGGCCTCCTGCCGAACGCGCTTTTTGTCGAGCCAGATGTCGACCAGGCGCGCATAGCCGACCGCGTCCCAGTGGTAGCCCTTGACCTCGGAGCAGGCGGCCACCACGAACCAATGGGTGATGAGCGGGATGATGATCGCCTGGTCGAGGATGTAGCGCTGCGCCTCCTTGATCGTTTCGAGCCGGCGGACCGGGTCGAGCTGCGAGTCGGCGCGGTTGAGGATCTCGTCGAGCTTCGGGTCGCTGCTCTGGTTGACCCAGCCCGCCTCGGCCATCAGCTGCTTCGCCGGGCCGGGTCGTAGCGCGAGCCGAACTCACGGCCGAGCGCCGGATCGTAGTCGGCGATCCCGACCGAGGGCGGGTTGGCGTTGGGTGTGGCGTAGCCGTTGAAGGCAACCTGATCGATCGTCTCGCGATCGATGGCGCGGAACTTCTGGTAGTTCGTGTTGCGCACCAGCGTGATCTCGAAGCCGGGCTTCCACTCGCAGTCCGTGAAGGGCCCGCAGCCGACCGGCACTTGGCCGAAGTCGTCGTCCTTCTTCTGCACCGCCTTGGGCGAGACGATGGCGCCGTCGGTCCGGAAGACGTCGGTGAAGAACGGCGCGAACGGCGTGCCGAACTCGAACCGGACGGTCGTGTCGTCGGTGTCGGTCACCCGCTCGAGCGTGCCCATCTGGACCTTGGCCGGTGAGGCGGTGGCCGGGTCGAGGTTGCGGTTGAAGGAGAAGGCGACCACCTCGGCGTTCAGGTCCGTGGCGTCGTGGAACTTGATGCCGCGGCGGATGCGCAAGGTGATCGTCTTCTGATCCGGGCTGATCTCCCAGTGCTCGGCGACCAAGGGCTTGGGTGTGGGGTCGGTGTCGATGTAGACGAGCCGGTTGAAGATCTGGTTGTTCACCCCGTCCGAGGCCAGCCGGATCGTCTTGTGCGGGTCGAGTAGGTCGGGCTCGTCCGAGAGGCTCAACAGCAGCCGCCCCCGCTCTACACCGGCCCGCCCCCGGCCGCCGGCGAAGCCGCTGCGACCGGCGAGGCCGGGACGAGAGGCGCGGCAGCCGCGGGCGATGCCGGCGCGGCCGGTGCCGCCAGCGCGCTGGTGAGCGCCGGCGGAGTGCCGGTGCAACCGGCGAGCACGAGCGGCAGCACACCAAGCCAGAAGAGCAGACCGGGGCCACGCCAAACCTTCATCGTCGCTTCCTCACCTGTGCAGATTGGGGATCGCCAGCGGGTCGGAGCGCTTTGTCGCCGGCCGATCCGCCCGTGTGCAAATGCCTCTCACCGGCACTACCCGGACGGGGGAAGCCGGATCCGCCGGGTTGGCCCGTGCGTCACCTGACGGGCTCGGTGCGCGCTGCCGCCTTGCGCGCCGTCTCACTCCCGACGCCAGGGGCGTGGGCGTCGCCGCGGCGGCGGGCAGCTGCCTCCTGCCGCGCCGCCCGTCCGTCCCAGCCCCGCCCGCTCGCACAGGTGGGACGGACGGGCGGCGCTGAGGCGACGACGGGGTTGACAGCGGGGGCCGGGAGGGGTACCATCGCCGCAACCGCTTGCGCAAGCGGTTGCGGGGCCGATCGGGAGGCTGGCCGTGCCGGTGACGATCCGCGACGTGGCGCGCGAGGCTGGGGTCTCGACCACGGTCGTCTCGCGCACGCTCAACGGCAAGGGCGAGATCAGCGCCGGGACGCGCGAGCGCGTGCTGGCGGTGGCGGCCCGGCTCGGCTACGTCCCCCACGCCGCGGCCCAGGCGCTCGCCCGCGGCCGCACCGGCACGCTCGGCGTCCTGGTGACCGATAACGCCGGCCCCGTCTACGCCGACATCCTGCGCGGTATCGAATCGGTCGCCAACGCCGAGGGGTTCGGGCTCCTGTTCGCCAACTCCGCCGACTCGCAGGACCAGGCGCTGCGCCGCCTGGCGCTCCTGCGCGCCAAGGGCGTCGACGGCGTCCTGCTCACGCCGGTCCAGAGCGACACGCGCGACGTCGAGTATTTGCGCGCCGAGCGCCGGCCGTTCGTGCTGCTGCTGCGCCACTTCCCCCAGCTCGACTGCGACTACGTCGTCACCGACAACCCGGCGGCCGGCGAGCTGATGACCGCGCACCTGATCGGCCTGGGCCACCGGCGGATCGCGCATATCACCGGGCCGGCGGGGGTTTCGAGCGCCGAGGGGCGGCTCGCCGGCTACCGGCGCGCGCTCGCCCGCGCCGGGATCCCGTTCGATCCGGCGCAGGTCGCGCGCGGCCCGTTCACGCTCGAGGGCGGCCACGCGGCGGCGCGCCGCCTGCTCGACCGGTCTGACCGGCCGACCGCGGTCTTTGCCGCAACCGACCTGCAGGCGGTAGGGGTCATGAAGGCGGCGCGCGAGCTAGGCCTGCGCATTCCCGGCGACCTGGCGCTTGTCGGCGGGGACGACATCGAGCTGGCGGCGTACCTGGAGGCGCCGCTGACGACGTTCCACCAGCCCGCCCGCGCCATCGGCGTCGAGGCGGCCCGCCTGCTCCTGCGCCGCCTGGCCGAGCCCGCTGCGGAGCCGGTGCACTCCGTTCACCCCCCGCGCCTGGTGGTGCGCGCCTCCTGCGGCGCCGGCACGTGGCAGCCGGGCGATGGCTAGGCGATCCGTTCGCCGGGTGACGCCGGCGCGTGCCGGCGCTAGCGCGGGGCCCGTGAACGGGCTGTTTGCCCTGGGTGCCTGGGCGGGTGACGCCGTCGCGTGCCGGCGCGAGAGCGTGCGGCGGTGCCCGGCCGGCGCGCCGGCCGGGCGCGGGACGGGAGGCGTATAGAGGATGCGGCAGTATGTCCTTAGGCGGTGCGTGCAGGGGATCCCGGTGCTCGCTATCGTCTCGCTGATCGTCTTCCTCAGCCTCAACCTGCTCTCGGGCGACGCGGCGCTGGCGCTCCAGGGACCGTCGGCCGCGGCCGGCTCCGAGCAGGTGCTGGCCGAGCTGCGGCGGCAGATGGGGCTTGACCGCCCGATCCACGAGCGTTATGTCCTCTGGCTGGGTAACGCCCTGCGCGGCGACCTCGGTACCTCGCTGGTGACCCGGCAGCGCGTCGCCGAGCTGATCGCGCAGCGTCTGCCGGCGACGCTCCAGCTGGCGCTGGCCGCGGTGCTGCTGGCCGCCGCGGTTGCCGTGCCGGCGGCGATCCTGGCCGCGGTCTACCGCGGGACGCCGGTCGACTGGTGCATCACCGCGCTCGTCTCGATGGGGATGGCGATCCCGAGCTTCTGGCTGGCAATCATGCTGATCGTCCTGTTCGCCGTGCAGCTCGGGTGGCTGCCGACCGGCGGCTACGAGCCGCTCGCTCGCGACCCCGCCGCCAACGTGCGGCACCTGCTGCTGCCGGCGGTGACCCTCGCCATCATCCTGGCCGCGCCGGTGATGCGGTTCCTGCGGTCGAGCCTGCTCGAGGCGATGCGCGAGGAGCACGTCACGGTCGCGCGGTCGAAGGGGCTGAGCGAGCGCGCGGTGCTGGTGCGCCACGTCCTGCGCAACGCGGCCATTCCCGCCGTCACGGTGGTCGGGCTCCAGCTCGGGAACCTGATGAGCGGTGCGGTGATCGTGGAATGGATCTTCGCCTGGCCGGGGATGGGCTGGCTGACGGTCGACGCCGTCTTCAAGCGCGATTACCCGGTGGTGCAGGCGACGGTGCTGCTGGCGGCGGCGGCGTTCGTGGCCCTCAACATCGTGATCGACCTGCTCTACGCCGCGCTCGACCCGCGGATCCGGCTGGCGTGAGGACCGGGATGGGGACCACGCTCGATGCCGCGGCCGCCCGGCCGGGCCTCGCCCCGGCGGCGCGTCCGGGCGCCTGGCGCGCGACGCTGCGACGCTTCGCGCGGCGGTGGACGGCGCTGCTCGGGGCGCTCCTCCTGCTGCTGGCGGTCGGCGCGGCGGTGCTGGCGCCCGTCATCGCGCCCTACCCGCCGACGCGGATGAGCGCGCGCGAGCGGCTGCAGGGGCCGAGCCCGGCGCACCCGCTGGGCACCGACGAGTCGGGCCGCGACCTGCTCAGCCGCATCCTGTTCGGTGCGCGGATTTCACTCGCGGCGGCGGCCGCCGCCGCCGCGATCTCGCTCGCGGTCGGCGTGCCGCTGGGGCTGGTCGCGGGGTTCCGGGGCGGCGCGGTGGACGACGCGGTGATGCGCGTGCTCGACGGTTTCCTTGCCGTGCCCTCGATCCTGCTGGCGCTGCTCATCCTCACCGCGCTCGGTCCGAGCCTGCCCAACGCCATCGTCGCGATCGGTGTCCAGGGCGTGCCGCTCACGGCGCGGGTGACGCGCGCGGCCGTCATGGTCGAGCGCAACCGCGAATACATCACCGCCGCGCGGGTGCTCGGCGCGACCGATCGGCGGGTGATCGCGCGGGCGCTCCTGCCGAACTGCCTGCCGTCGCTGATCGTGGTGGCCTCGCTGCTGGCGGCCAACGCCATCCTGGTCGAGGCGGCGCTGTCGTTCCTCGGGCTCGGCGTCCAGCCCCCGGACGCCTCTTGGGGGGCGCTCCTCCAGCTCGGCTACGGCTACATGGCGCACAGCGTCTGGTACGTCACCTTCCCCGGCGTCGCGATCTTCCTCGTCGTCTGGTCGCTCAACGTGCTGGGCGACGCGCTCCGCGACGACCTCGACCCGCGCCTGCGCGGCCTCTGAGCGTTTCGGCCAGGCGGGGAGGGGCCGAGCAGCCAGCGCCTCCCCTGCTGGCGGGCAATGAAAGGAAAGGTACGGAAGATGGGCCTGGATCAGTCGCCCCGCGCGCCGCGCCCCGATCGCCTCTCGCGTCGCGCCGCTCTCCGCGCCGGCCTCGGACTCGCGGCCGG
>JBHOQZ010000487.1:0-1513 GCA_042408635.1 Chloroflexota bacterium | reverse complement strand
TCGGCCGCGGCAGCCGGAGGCCGACGGTCGGTCAGGAGGCGCCGAGCGCCGGCACGTCCGCCGCCCCGCTCAGGGGCAGGAGCTGGAGCTCCGGGGGGCCGGCCTCCGGGTGGCCGTTGCGGGCGTGCTCGCGCAGCGCGCGCAGCCGGGCGGACTGGCCGTTGTGCAGGTGGAGGCGCCCCGCCTCGGCTGCCGTCTCCGGGTCGTGGCGGGCGAGCGCGTCCAGGATCGCGCGGTGCTCCTCGACGGCGGCGCGTGCCCGCCCCTCCACCGCGTAGGCGCTCACCGGGAAGCGGGCAACCATGCCGGTGAGGTCGTCCATGATCTGCTTGAGCACGGGGTTGCCGGCGGCGGCGTAGATGATCTCGTGGAACTCGCGGTTGAGGTCGCTCGAGCGGCGGGCGTCGCCCAGGGCCGCTTCCATCGAGTCGACGATTACCGAGAGCTGGAAAAGCTGGTGCGGGGTGATCCGCCGCGCGGCCAGCCGCATCGACAGCGCCTCCAGCTCCTCACGCACCGTGTAGACGTGGAAGACGTCGGCGGCCGAGACGGTCGAGACGACGTAGCCGCGCGGCTCAGCCGGCTCGATCAAGCCATCAGCGTGGAGGCGGTTGAGCGCCTCGCGCACCGGCGTCCGGCTCATCCCTAGGTGCTGGGCGATCGCCTCCTCGCGCAGCGGCTCACCGAGCGCCAGGCGGCTCGAGAGGATCGCGTCGCGGATCGCCCGGTAGGCGAGCTCGGCGCGCGACCCGGCGCTGTTGGTCGGGGCGACGATGTTGGCAATGGGCATTGGGTGCGCTACCTCTCCAGACTTACGCGTCTTCAGCCAGTTTCGGGGGGCGGCATCGCCTCCGTCGGCCGCGCCCCCGGCGGGAGATCAGGCGATCGCTGGCTCCCGGTCCAGCAGCGGGGCCAGCCGGTGGCGCGCGTCGGCGAACGCGCGCCGGATCGGGAACAGTTCCAGGGGGTCGTCGAGCCGCACCAGGTGGTAGATGCTGAACTCGTAGACGTCGCCGACCCCGATATCCGAGGGCGAGAACGGGAAGGCCAGGTTGCCCGCGATCGCCTGGCGCCCCGGGTAGGTGGCGTGCAGTGCGGCCGAGCGGCTGACCGCCAGCACCTGCCGGGACACCGCCTCCGTCGCGGCCACCGCCTCGATCACCAGGCCGACCTCGTGGCCGCCGATCCGCGGCGTCGGCTCCATCACCCCCATCACACCGTCACGACCGTAGACGTGGACGTGCAGCGTGTAGTCGGCGCCGGGGCGCAGCGGCGCGACGACCGCCTCGACCTGGCGCCGAACGTTCGTCTCGTACTCCTCGAACTGCGCGAGCAGCCGCGGATCGCGCACGCCTGCGATCGTGATCGTGCGGTAGCCGCGCCGCGTCGCCCCCTCCAGCTTGACGCGGTAGTCGCCGGCCGGGTGGTAGCGGCTGCCGGTGACCCGCACGGTGCGCGCGTCGAGCTGGGTGAAGCGCGTCCCGGCCAGGTCGAGCACGCCGCCCGGCCAGTG
>JBHOQZ010000486.1:0-6126 GCA_042408635.1 Chloroflexota bacterium | reverse complement strand
ACCGTCTTGATGGGATCGCCGCCGCCGACCTTGCCGAGCTTGCGCCGCAGGTTCATCACGTGGACGTCGATGTTGCGCTCGTAGCCGTCGAAGTCGTGGCCGAAGACTCGGTCGATGAGCTGCTGGCGCGAGAAGACCCGCCCTGGCTCCTTGGCGAAGGCGTAGAGCAGGCGGAACTCGGTGGGCGTCAGCTCGACGAGCTGGCCGTCGACCGACACCTCGTGGCGGCTCGGGCTGACGCAGATCGGCCCCACCTCGAGCTTCGGCTCCTCCTCGGGCGCGCCGTTGGGGAAGGCGGCGCCGCGCGGCTGCGTCCGCCGCAGCACGGTCTGGACGCGGGCGACGACCTCCCGCGGGCTGAACGGCTTGGTGACGTAGTCGTCGGCGCCGATGCCCAGCCCGGTCAGCTTGTCGCGCTCGGTCGCCTTGGCGGTGAGCATGATGATCGGGATATCCGCCTCCTGGCGGAGCCGGCGCGTCAGCTCGAGGCCGTCGATCCCCGGCAGCATGATGTCGAGCACGATCAGGTCCGGTTGCTCGGCGCGCGCCTGCTCGAGCCCGCTCAGGCCGTCGCGCGCGGCCAGCACGCCGAACCCCTCGTGCTCGAGGTAGAGGCGGAGCAGGTCGACGATATGGCGATCGTCTTCCACGATCAGCACACGCTTCGAGGCCACCGCGGAACAGCCTCCCTTCTGTCCGGGCGACCGGCGTGACCGTTGCGCGCGCCGGTGCGTCTGTATTATAGGCAACGCCTCGGGTGAAACGTCGGCGCGACCCGGTGCGTTGTCCCTACGGTAGCGAAACGCTGTGAAGAAGGTATGAAGGCAGCCTTCATCGCTTCTTCATAGCCCCTTGCTACACTGCGCACGATATTGGCCTCAGTGGCGCACCACCGGGGGAGTCCGCCGTGAAGCTTCCATCTGCCACGTCGTCCCGCACACTCTGGGCTGTCGTCGCCGGGATCACCGTCCTGGCCGTCGTCGGCGGCAGCCTCAACATCGCCCTGGCCGGGCCGAGCGGTCAGACCGGCCCGGTGACGGTGCCCTTCGGCGGCGCCCCGGCGGGGCAGACCGGGCCGTTCGCCACAGGCGCACCGGCCTACCTCGCCACCGCCGCGGTCACCCGGGGCAACATCGCCCAGACCGTCTCCGCCTCCGGCTCGCTCAGCTCGAATACCAACCTGCTGCTCAACTTCAAGAGCGCCGCCCGCATCGCCGACATCAAGGTCAAGGTCGGCGACAAGGTCCAGCCCGGCGACATCCTCGCCATCCAGGACTCGGCCGATCTCCAGGCGGCCATCGCCGGCGCGCAGGCCAACCTCGACAAGGCGGTCGCCGCCTACCAAAAAGTGCTCAACGGTGCGACGCCGCAGGAGCTGGCGGTGGCGCGCGCCGGCGTGACCAGCGCCGAGAGCGCGCTCGAGAACGCCCAGCGTAGCGCCGAGATCAGCACCGTGTCGACCCAGCGCGACGTCGAGGTGGCCCAGGCCAGCGTGGAGTCGGCGCGCGTGGCGCTCGAGAACGCCCAGCGCAACCTGGTCGACAGCGTCCAGCGCCAGAACGAGCAGGACATCGCGGCAGCCCAGGTCGCGGTCCAGAACGCCCAGGTCGCCTACGAGAACGCCCAGCGCAACCTCCTCGAGAACATCCTGCCCGCCAACGAGCGCGACGTCGCGTCGGCCCAGATCGCGGTCGACAACGCCGTGACCGCGCTCGAGAACGCGCAGCGTAACCTGCGCGAGAGTGTCCTGCCACAGAACGAGCAGGACCTCGCCGCGGCCCAGATCGCGGTGCAGAACGCCACCGTGGCGCTAGAGGACGCGCTCAAGAACCTCAATACCAACGTGATCCCGACCTCGCAGCGCGACGTCGCGACCGCCGAGACGACGCTGAAGAACGCGCTCACCTCGCTCAAGAACGCGCAGGACAGCTACCAGGCCCAGGTCGAGGCGACGCGCTTCGACATCGAGTCGGCGCGGGTCACCCTCCAGAACGCGCAGCAGACGCTGGCCGACGCGCAGGCCAACCTGCCGCTGGTGCAGGCCCAGGCGCAGCAGGACCTCGAGGTGTCGCGCGCGAACGTGCGCGTGGCCGAGGCGCGGCTCGATCAGGTGATGGCGCAGAGGCCCACGACCGAGGACATCAACTCGGCCAAGGCCTCGGTCGACAGCGCCAACTACACCCTCGAAAGCCAGCTCCAGAACTACTGGGCGGTGTTCAAGAAGTACAAGGACCCCGACCACCCGAGCGTGGTCCAGGCGATGGCCGCGGTGGCGCAGGCCAGCTCCGCCTACGAGAACGCCCAGGCGAAGCTCGACAAGCTCTACCGCACGCCCGATCCGGCCGAGATCGCGTCGGCGCGCGCCAGCATCGAGCAGGCGCGGGCCCAGTACACCAGCACCCAGGCGCGCGGCCAGAGCAGCGTCCTCCAGGCGCAGCAGCAGGTCAACCAGGCCCAGGCGAGCGTGAACAACGCCCAGCAGGCGCTGGCGAGCGCCGAGGCGCGGGCCAAGCAGACCGTCGCCAACGCGCAGCAGTCGCTTGACCAGGCGCGGGCCCAGGTCGACAGCGCCCGCGAGGCGCTGGAAACGGCGCGCGTGAAGTCGCAGGCGAGCATCCAGCAAGCGGAGACGAGCATCAACCAGGCGCAGGCGAGCCTGAACAACGCCCGCGCCAGCCTCAATGCCACCCAGACCAAGGCGCAGAGCCAGCTTGTCTCGGCGCAGAACGCGATCGACCAGGCTCAGGGCACGCTCAACTCGGCCCGCAACCAGTTCGAGCAGGCGCGCGTCAAGGCGCAGGGCAACGCGCTCAGCGCCCAGTCGCAGATCGACCAGGCGCTCGCCTCGCTCAACAACGCCCAGTCGTCGTTCCAGCAGACGCTGGCGCGCGCCACGGGCAATCAGGTCCAGGCGCAGAACAACATCGAGAACGCGCGCGCCCAGCTCGAGAGCGCGCAGGCCTCGCTGCGCAAGTCGCTCGCCCAGGCCGCCGCGGGCGTCCAGCAGGCCCAGGCGGGGGTCGACCAGGCGGCGCAGTCGGCCAACACTGCCCGGGCGCAGTTCGAGCAGAAGGCGGCGCCGGCCAGCGACCCGGACGTCGAGAGCGCGCGGGCGGCGGTCGACAATGCGCGCGCCCAGCTCGAGCAGCAGATGGCCGCCTTCGAGCAGTCGATCCTGCGCGCGCCCGCGGCCGGCACGATCGGCGCCGTCAACGGGGCGGTCGGGCAGTGGTCGAGCGGCCCCACCACCGACGCGAGCAAGAGCTTCATCGTGCTGACCGACCTCTCGGACCTGACGATCCAGGCGCAGGTGAGCGAGTCGGACATCGCGGGGATCGAGCCGGGCGAGAAGGTCTCGTTCACAGTCGATGCCTGGCCGAACGAGCGCTTCAGCGGCAAGGTCGCCTCGATCACCCCGGTCGGCATCACCGTGCAGAACGTCGTCAACTACCAGCTTGTGGTGACCGTCGACAAGCCCGGCAAGATCCTCCTGCCCGGCATGACGGCCAACCTGACGATCACGACCGCCCAGCGCGACAACGTCCTGCTCGTGCCCAACCGCGCGATCCAGACGATAGGCAACCAGCGCTACGTCAACGTGGTGCTCGAGAACGGCGTGCTCGCCCCTGTGATGATCCGCACCGGGTTGAGCAACGACACCCAGACCGAGGTCGTCAGCCAGGGACTGCGCGAGGGCGACCGGATCGAGATCCCGCAAGCGATGCGCAGCGCACTGCCGACCGGTGGGCCGGGAGGACCGACGCTGATCCCGCGCGGGCCGGTCATGCGCTGATGCGGCCGAGCGAACCGGACGGCGGCGGGGATCCGAGCGGACACGCCATGACCACGAACGTCATCGAAGTCGAAAACCTGACCAAGACGTATCAGATGGGCGATCACGAGGTGCGAGCCCTGCGTGGCGTCACCTTCACGGTGCCGGCCGGCAGCCTCATGGCGATCATGGGGCCGTCGGGGTCGGGCAAGAGCACGCTTATGAACGTGCTGGGCTGCCTCGACGTCCCCACTAGCGGCACCTATCGCCTCGACGGCATCGACGTGTCTAACCTGGACGAGGATCAGCTTTCGCGCGTGCGCAACCAGAAGATCGGCTTCGTCTTCCAGGGGTTCAATCTGCTGCCGCGCATGACGGCGCTCGCCAACGTCGAGCTGCCGCTCGTCTACGCCGGCTTGAGCGGGCCGGCGCGGCGCGCGCGCGCGCTCGCGGCGCTCGAGTCGGTGGGGCTGGGCGACCGGCTCCACCACCGGCCCCGGGAGCTGTCGGGCGGCCAGCAGCAGCGCGTGGCGATCGCCCGCGCGCTCGTCAACAGCCCGGCCATCATCCTGGCCGACGAGCCGACCGGCAACCTCGACACGCGCTCCAGCGCCGAGATCATGGGGATCTTCCAGCGCCTCAACTATGAGCAGGGAATCACGATCATCTTCGTGACCCACGAGCCCGAGATCGCGGCGCACACCCGCCGCATCCTGCGCATCCGCGATGGGCTGGTCGAGAGCGACGAGTCCGTCGCCGAGCCGGTGCTGTCGCCGGCGTTCCGCTCGGCCGAGCCTGCGCTCGTCGGGGCCGAGGGAGGCACCTAGGATGCGCCTCACCGAGAGCTTCCGGGTTGCCCTGGCGAGCCTGGCCGCCAACAAACTGCGCTCGATGCTGACGATGCTGGGGATCATCATCGGCGTGGCGGCGGTCGTGGCGCTGATGAGCATCGGCCAGGGCGCGCAGCTCCAGGTCCAGCGGCAGGTGCAGTCGATCGGCTCGAACCTCGTCACGATCCTGCCCGGCGCGACGAACCAGGGCGGCGTGCGCACGCAGGGGGCTGCCCAGAGCTTGAGCCTGGAGGACGCCGAGGCGATGGCGCGCCCTGGCGCGGTGCCTGCGGCGCTGGGGGTCTCGGCCGAGCGCCGCGGTGGCGCCCAGGTGCAGTATCAATCGAAGAACACCAGCACCGCCGTGGTGGGCGTGACCCCGGCCTACCTCGACGTGCGCAACATGGCGGTCGAGCGCGGGGAGTTCATCACCAACTCGCACAACAGCGCCCGCTCGCCGGTGGCGGTGCTCGGCCCGTCGGTGGCGGCCCAGCTCTTCGACGACCAGGACCCGATCGGCAAGACGATCCGCATCAACCGGCTCGCCTTCCGCGTCATCGGGGTGATGGAGCCGAAGGGCGGCACCGGCTTCGGCTCGGTCGACGACTCGGTCTACGTGCCGATCACGGTCGCCCAGACGAAGCTGTTCGGCGGCCGTAACCCAACCGCGGGCGCTGGCCGGCCGGTCTCGCAGATCACGCTCAAGGCGGTCGACGAGGACCGGATCCCCGAGCTGATCGACCAGGCGAGCGAGCTACTGCGCCAGCGCCACAAGATCGTGGGCAACAACGACGACTTCCAGGTGCTCAACCAGCAGGACGTGCTCGGCGCGCTGACGCAGATCACGACGGTGCTGACGATCTTCCTGGGCAGCATCGCCGGCATCTCGCTGCTGGTCGGCGGCATCGGCATCATGAACATCATGCTCGTGTCGGTGACCGAGCGGACGCGCGAGATCGGCATCCGCAAGGCGATCGGCGCCAACCCGCGCGACATCCTGATGCAGTTTCTGATCGAGGCCGTCACGATCAGCTTGCTCGGTGGCTTCATCGGGCTGACGCTCGGGCTCGTCATCGCGCGCGTGGTCGACGCGGTGGCGAGGCCCACGGCGGTCTCGCTCTGGTCGATGGCGCTGGCGGTCGGCTTCTCGTTCGCGGTCGGGCTGTTCTTCGGCATCTACCCGGCCCGGCGCGCCGCCGCCCTCAACCCGATCGACGCGCTGCGCTATGAATAACCGCGCCGCTGCGCGCTCGGCCAGCGCCGGCGAACTACCTCGACTCGAAAGGTGCAAACGATGAAGCGACGCTACTTCATCTTCGCGGTCGTCGCGCTGCTCCTGGCCGGTGGCACCGGTTTCCTCGGCTACACCCGGGGGGTCGAGGCGGGCCGCGCCCAGGCCAACGACATCCGCAGCGAGTTCTACCGCTCGCGGGGCATCGCGGGTGTCGGCGGTCCGGGCGGCGCGGCTGCCTCGGGCTCGGGCGGGCCCGTGCTGATCGGCCCGGGCGCTACGGCCGCGGCCGC
>JBHOQZ010000485.1:0-6789 GCA_042408635.1 Chloroflexota bacterium | reverse complement strand
GCGGCCGCGGGCGGGGCGGCCGGGTCGAGCGGCGCGCCCGCCCGCGCCTCCCCGAGCCGGCGGCCGCTGCCCGGCTCTGGCCCGCTCCAAAGTTCGACCGCCTCGATCAGGTCGTCGATCGGCAGGTCGGGGTTGCGCCGGTCAACCACCCAGCCCCGCACCGTCGCCGCCTCGGGGGCCGGCGGCGGAAACGCCTCGACGCGTAGATCGCGCGGCAGCGCTGCCCTGACGGCCCGGCCGGCATTGATGCGGCCCCAGCCGTAGGCGGGGTTGGGGCGCTCCGGCCCGCCCATCGGGTCGGCGCTGCGGGTGATGATCTGCATCACTTCATCGACGCCCAGGTCGGGATTGGCCGACCAGATCAGGGCGGCCAGGCCTGCCACGTGGGGCGCCGCAAACGAAGTCCCCTGGAGGTGGGCGTACTTGCCGCCCGGCACCGGGCCGTAGATGAGCAGCTTGGGATCCATGCCGGTACCGGTGCTGTAGTCACCGCCCGGCGCCGCGATGCGCACCCAGGGGGCTATGCTGGCGTAGTTCGCGCGCTTGTCGTCCCAGGTCGTGGAGGTCACGGCGAACGCCCTGGGGTGGTTGGCCGGATACTGGACCGGGGCTCCCTCGGCATAGCTTCCCTGATTGCCCGCCGAGCAAACGACGAGCACGCCGCGCGCATGGGCGTAGTCGATCGCCTCCTTGAGTTCCTGGCTCTCGCGGGAGAGGCGCAGGCTCAGATTCAGGACGCGGGCGCCGTTGTTGACGCTGTAGCGGATCGCCTCGGCCACCCAGAGCGCGCTGAACGTGTCGCCGCGGCCGAAGACCTTGAGCGGCATGACGCGTGCTCCCGGTGCCACGCCGGCCGATTCGATCCCCGCCCCGGCCGCGATCCCGGCAACGAACGTGCCATGCTCGCCGCTGTCGGAGGTGTTGTTGCCGCCGGTGAAGTCGCGCCCGGGCGCGACGCGCCCAGCCAGCTCGGGGTGGCGCGCATCGAGCCCCGAGTCGACGATGCCGATCACCACGTTCGGGCTGCCGCGGGTGATCGCCCAGGCTCGCTCCACCGCGATCCGCTCGAGGTTCCAGCGCAATTTCGCGTCCGCCGCCCGGGCGATCGGCGGGGCGGTGGGTGACGGCGCCGGGGCACCCGCGACCAGCACCAGCGCGACGACGCAGGCGGCAACGATCCAACTCCACCGGCCACGTCCGTGCATGTCGCCCTCCGGGTTCGCCACCCGACCGAGCCCGGCAGCCCCACACGGGGGCGCTCCGCCGGTTGGCCCGCCTATAGAGCGAAACGATCCGCCTCCGCCCGCGTTACTCACCCCGGCGATCCGGGTGGCGCGCCAACCGCCGGGCTGGCAGAGCCGGGAGTCGACCGGCGGGAGGCGGCCTCAGCTCGGGTCCGCCGGGGTGGGAGATTCCGATCGCGGCTGGGCGGGCGGATCCTGGCCGGCCCCAGCCGGCCAGGATCCGCCACCTGCTCACGGGCGTGGCTGATGGCGGCTCAGTAGTGGACGTAGACCGGTGTGCCAACCCTGGCCCAGTTCCAGAACCAGAGGCTGTCCTCCCGCTGGAGGCCGAAACAGCCGTGGCTGCTGGGCACGCCGAACGGGGAATCGTATTTCCAGTAGTTGTAGTGGATCGCGTCGCCGAAGCTCGTGTAGTACTGCGTCCAATACACGTTCTCGATTCGGTAGGTGTCCTCGATGTTGAGGGTGGCGCTGTCCATCGTCTCGTTCTCGACGCGGTAGAGGATCTTCCAGAGCCCGGTCGGTGACGGGAACGAGGGGCGGCCGCTCGACATCACTGCCCAGTAGACGGGGCGGCTCCCGTTGTAGGCGGTCAGGATCTGCTGCGTCAGGTTCGCGTCGATCCAATCGCCTTGACTGGGCGCGTCGGCCGGTGGCGGCGGCGGCACCGCCGGCACCGGCTTGCGCAGGTTGTAGGAGTAGACGAATTCGCCCGGGCCGACGCGGCCCCAGACGCGGTTGCCGCCGACCGCGGCCTCGCCCTCGACCCACTCGAACACCGTCACGGGCTGGCCGGGGGCGATCGTGCGCACGATGCGCCCGCCCGTGTTGGGCGCCGAGCGGACGTTGAGCGTGTCGGCCGCCTCCCCAAACCAGCCGTAGCCCTCCCGCCCGGGGGTGGCGGCCGGCGGATCCTCCTTCTTGATCGCGGGCAGCGGCTCCTCGAGCGCGGTGACCTCGGCCGGGAACGGCAGCGTCTTGATCAGGAGCGAGCCGCCGAGCGCGGTCGTCACCTCCCCGGCCTTGGCGAAGGGCATGGTCTCCTTCCACTGCTGGAAGACGGCGCGCTGAGTGCGCAGAGCGTAGTGGTTGCCCATGTCGACGACGCCGCTGGTGGGCAGGCCGTACCAGGCGACCGGGTCGCCGGGCGCGATCTGGTAGGCGCGCCGGATGGCGGGGTAGTTGTCCATCACGGCTAGGCGCTGCTTGGCGATCTGCTCGGGCGTCAGGCCGGCCTCGTTCCACTGGGCGGGCAGCGGGATCTGCGCGCTCTCGAGGAGCTGCTGGTCGACGCCGAACTCGGTCATCACGTCGAAGATGTTGAGCAGGTCGACCTTCTTGGTGTCGGCGCGCCAGATCAGCACCGCGCGCTGCATCGCCTGGTGGACGTTGCCGTTCCAGAGGAAGCGGCGCGAGACAGGATAGCCGAGCACCTGCGGACCGCCGAGCCGCTGGTACTCGGTCCAGAGGCGTGCCACGTCGTCGTCGACGACCGCGTAGCCGCGGCCCGAGTTGTTGCCGGTCTGGGTGTAGAAATGACCGTTGGCGACGTCCCAATCCGGCGGTCCCGCCGTCGCGAAGTGCTTGCCCGGCAAGAGCAGACCGACAGCGAACACAAGCACAAGGCAGAGCTTGATCGGCTTCAGCACGTCTCCAGGTCCCCCGGCCCATTCGAATGCGCCCCGCCGCCCGGCAGAGGCGGGGGACGCGGGTCGCTTCACTCAAAATAACGCGCGGTCGTGCAAAAGGTGACGGTGGGCGCGCGCAATTCCCCGCCGAGGCCGCCGGCACCTGCCGCCCAGGGCTGCCGGTGCGATGAGAGTCAGCATGCAGATGCAGAAGCCATAGCGGAGGTAACGCAAGCGTAACCGGGACGTTGTATGATTCGGGTGGCTGCGCGCCGATACCAGGAGCGCGCGACCCTGGGAGTAGCAGGTGGGACATCAACCGATTGCAGTAGCAGATCTTGGGAGCAACACGCTGCATCTCCTCGTGGCGGTGGTGGAGGACGGTCGCGTCCGCGAGCTGCTGGACGAGAGCGAGATGGTCGGCTTCAGCGAGGATGTGGACCGGCACGGCGCCATTTCGCCCGGCAAGGCAGCCCGGGCGATCGAGGTGGTGCAGCGCTTCCAGCGGCGCGCCGCCTGTGCCGGCGCGCCCTGCCTGCACCTGCTGGCCACGCAGGCGGTGCGCTCCGCGGGCAACCGCGCCGCCTTCGTCGCCGAGGTCGAGGCGGCGGTGGGCGCGCCGGTCGCTGTCCTCTCGGCCGAGGATGAGGCCCGGCTCGCCTTCGACGGGTTGGTGTTGAGCTCCGCGCGCTTCGGCTGCGGGGAGGGAACGCCCGATCCCTTCCTGCTGGTCGACGTGGGCGGCAGCAGCACGCAGCTCGTGCTCGGTCGGCAGGCGGAGCTGATCGAGGTCGCGGCGATCCCGCTCGGTTCCGGCAAGCTCACGACCCTCCACGTCGCGGGCGATCCGCCGACCGCGGCTGAGCTGGCGGCCGTTCGTGACGCCGTGGACCGCGCGCTCGTGGACCTGCCGGCCGACTTCCGGGCCGCTGGCACGCCGACGTGTGCCTACGCCGTGGGCGGGTCGGCCAAGGCGATGCGCCGCGTCGCCAACCTGCCGCGCGCCGGCCAGCCGATCGAGGTATCCCGGCTGCACGGTATGCTCGAGACGATGCGGCGCCAGAACGCGGCGGCCATGAGCAACGCCTTCGCCATCGAGCGGCAACGGGCCCGCGTCCTGCCCGCCGGCGTGACGATCCTCGAGCGCGTGTTGACAGCGTTCGGCGTGAGCGAAATCCGGGTCAAGCCGACCGGGATCCGCGACGGGGCGGTGCTGCGGCTCGCGCGCACCGGCGAGCTTGGCGTTCGCGGCTTACCGCCCGCTCCCGTGCAGGCGGCCGCCGGCCCGCTCTGAACCCGCCCGGCGGGAGCCTCGTGCTCTCAGCGTGCCCCCTCGAGCGTGCGGGCGGTCGCCGGTCCGTGCTGAACGCGTCGGGGGCCCCGCTCCGCGCGACCAGCCAGCCCTCGCCCTTTGCGGACACCGCCGGCTTCACCCCGCCGACGCGCCTCGGCTGGGCTGCTGCCGCTCGCCCCCGGTGAAACCAGATTGACCCGCCGCGGAACGCACCGAACCGTGTTTGCGCTCGATTCGCCAGCGTGGTATCATCATCAGGTGCACATCGCGGTGGGCGTAGCTCAACGGCAGAGCGCTTGACTGTGGATCAAGAGGTTACGGGTTCGAAACCCGTCGTCCACCCCGACAAACCCCGGTTCTGTGGACAAGGAACCGGGGTTTTTGCCGTCTTTGGCCAGGGCGTGGACACGTTCTGCGGACTGAGCGGCGTCGCGCGGGCAGGTTGACCCCAACCGTGACCCCAACGAGCCGGCCGACCCCGACGCGACGGCGTCGAGCCCGAGGTTGACGCGCTCGACCGCGGCGCGCTTCGCACCCAGGTTGCTGTGCGTGTAGACCTTCAAGGTCGTGGTCAGCGTCGCGTGCCCGAGCAGCTCCTGCATCGTCTTCGGGTCGGCGCCGGCGCTGATCCAGAGGGAGGCGGCGGGGCGCAGGTCGTGAAGGTCGCCTAGGTGGTCGGCAGCGCCAAACGTGGCAACTACGTGACCACGAGCTCGGGCTGCACCTGCCAGGGCTACCGCCAGCGGGGGCGCTGCTCTCACGTCGACGCGACGATGCTCGCGCTCGACACACGCGGGCGCACCGGGACCGAGACCGCGGGCCCGGCACCCGACGGCGCTGACACCGGCGAGCGGCTGTACCCGTGCCCGGAATGCGGCCGCCCGAAACCCAGACAACGTCGACCCGTTCTGCGCCGCGTGCCGTGTGCGAGCTCTTCGACCCGGCGGCCGAGGACGCGGTGCTGTTCGAACTCAACGAGCTCGAGGCGTAGGGGCGGTGGGATACTGCGCCGCGTGACCGCACGCTCACCCGGCGCGCTTGATCCCGCCCGGCCGATCCCCTACCGCCTCACGCCGGCCGCGTACCAGCTCCTCGCCGCCCATCGGCAGCCGGCCGCCCGGTACGATCTGCTCACCAACGAGGCCTTGCAGCGCGAGTGCCGCGCGCTCCGCTGGCAGCTCGTTGACGCAGAGCGCCTCGCGGATACCCGCGTTCGGGTGCGGCTCGCCACCCTGCTCGACCGCGACCGCTAGCCGAGACGGGGGCCGGGACTGGCCTACCCCAGCCAAACCGCTCGGAACCTCAGAACCTCGGGAACTCGGGAACCCGGGAAAGAGAGACAGCAGACGATGACACCGATCCACACCGCCCGCACCGCCTTCACCTTCGACCGCGCCATGCGCAGAACGATCATCGCGCTGGCCGCCGAGGAGCCGGCCGCGCTGGCGCTCGACCCGGCCGAGCGCGAGTAGCTGGTCTTCGACCCGCGCCAGCCGGCGCACCCGGTCCGCTACCTCGTCACCGACCCCGGCACCGCCGAGCCGGCGGGCGATGTCGCGCTCGGCACGGTCGCGCGCGGCTCGTGCCGTGGCGGCCGCCTTGACCCGGCGCCGGGAGCTGCTCGAGGGCCGTTCGCGACCACGTGATACCCGGCCGGGTCGATGAGCGCCGGCGGCGCGCAACGCGGCCGCGAGCGCTGGCGGCGCCGGCGAGCGCGCCCGGTCGACTCGGGCCGCCGAGCAGCGCACCGCTGGGTCCGGCGTCTTCCGGCCGAGGGTTTCCCAGCGCAGGCGCCCGGCGTGCCGGCTGGGGACGCGGCGCCGCTACGACGCGGCCGTAGCGGTGCTCTTCCGGCGCGCCGGCCGGTCGGGCGTGCGCGACCCCGTCAACCGCCCGGCCGATGGTCGTCCGGTCGTCAGCCCCGGACCTCCGGTAATGGTATTGACGGACCGCGGGTCTCAACGGGCAGAAGGCGCGGGCGGAGATGGTGACGCCCGCAGTACGGAGGCCCTCGGTGATGACTGGAGACTACCCCGCGGACGGACGAACCGCTGTACCGGCACACCCCCGGCACGGGTGGTTCGGACCGGCCGCCCTGGCCGCCGCAGCCGGGCTGGCGCTGTTGGTCGGCTGCTCGGCGCCCGCGTTCCTGGCACGGTTCGACACCCCGGCGACATCGCCCACGCCGACGCTGGCGCCGGTCGTCCCCTGCTGTCCGGGCCCCGAACGGGTCGAGCCGACGCCGAGTCCGTCGCCCGTTGCGTCCCCAGCGCGGGTCTACACCGACCCGGCGGTCCCGATCGAGGTGACGGCCGGCGCGACGTTCGCGATCTCGCTACGGGAGATGCCCGCCGCGGGCTTCCGCTACGCCTACATACAGCGCCCCGATCCCGCCGTCGCGGTCGAGATCGACTCCACGTCCACCCCGGTCGCGCCGGGGCTGATCGGCAGCCCGAGCACCCGAACGTGGACGTTTCGCGCGGTCGGGCCGGGCACCACGGTCATCGTCGTGCAGCAGGCGCGCGTCGGTGCCACGCCGACCGGCCGCCCCTCGCCGTACGGGCGGGCCGAGGACCCGGCTGGGTTCACCGTGACCGTGCGGACCGCCCCCGGAGGCTGATTG
>JBHOQZ010000484.1:0-2882 GCA_042408635.1 Chloroflexota bacterium | reverse complement strand
CCGGCCGCTCGAGCACCTCGTCGTCGTCCGCGTCGCCCAGCTCCTCGAGCGCCGTCACGCCGACGTTGACCGCGTCGCGCAGGGCGCGGGCCTTGGCCCGCGTCTCGGCCATGCGGATGAGGCAGGTCACCATGGGGCGGGCGACGTTCAGCGGGGAGGCGTCGCCCAGTCCGCTGAACGTGCCCTTCTCGGTCTCGACCGCGGCGTGGACGATCGCCACGTGACCGTTCTCGTCGGCGGGCACCTGGAGCAGCGTCGTGCGGATCGCCCGCAGCCCCTGCCCGTGGGCCGCGTCGAGCAGTCCCGCGTAGAGCACGAAAGTGCGGCCTTGACGCTCCACCACAAACTCACGCTTCATCACTCACTTCTCCTTGCACCGCGTCGTCGGTTCCGCGCTCTCGCCGGCGCCTCGCCGGTCAGAACGTTTGTTCTATTGTAGCACGGCGGCGGCGTCCCATCAAGCCGGCGCGGGCCCGGCACGCCGAGTGCGGGAGAGGGGCGCGGCGAGCCCGCCGGCCGCGCACGGCGCGGTGGCACGAGTGGCTATAATGAGAGTGGTTCCGGCCGGCCGGGACAGTCGGTTCCCGGGCGGCCCATTTGGCCATGCTCAGATGACCCGAGAGCGGGTCCACGGTTGAAGTCCGCGCAGCGCAACGAAGGAGTTGACGGTTGTCCGACGCGCCGAACGGCGACGCGAGGCGGATCCGCGTGATCCCCCTCGGCGGCGTCACCGAGGTGGGCAAGAACTGCACGATCTTCGAGTACGGCGACCAGATGTTCATGATCGACGCCGGCGTCAAGTTCCCCGAGGAGGAGATGCTGGGCGTCGATCTTGTGATCGCCGACATCAGCTACGTCATCGAGAACGTCGACCGCCTGCGGGCGGTGATCCTCACGCACGGGCACGAGGACCACATCGGTGCGCTGCCGTTCTACCTGCGGCAGTTGAACGTGCAGGTGCCCGTCTACGGCTCGGCGCTGACGCTGGGCATGGTCGAATTGAAACTGAACGAGCACCGCGTCAGCGAGCTGGCCGAGCTGATCCCGGTTGAGCCTCGCCAGGCGCTCGACTTCGGCGAGGTGCAATTCGAGTTCGTCCGCACCAGCCACAGCATCCCCAGCTCGCTCGGCGTCGCCTTCCGCACGCCGGCGGGCCTCCTCTTCCACACCAGCGACTTCAAGTTCGACGAGACGCCGGTCGACCTCGGCATCACCGACTTCGAGCACCTGCGCGCGCTCGCCAACGAGGGCGTGCTCGTGCTGCTCAGCGACTGCGTCCGGGTCGAGCAGCCGGGCCACACCCCCTCGGAGCAGGTGGTGATCGAGGCGCTCGAGCGGGTGGTGCGCGAGGCGCGGGGGCGCGTCATCATCAGCACGTTCGCCTCGAACATCACCCGGCTGGTGCAGGCAGTGAAGATCGGCGCGCGCATGGGGCGCAAGACGGCGCTCGCCGGGCGCAGCCTCGAGGGCAACTTCCGCGTCGCGGCCAACCTCGGGCTGCTCCAGGTGCCCGAGGGCGCGATCGTCGACCTCGCCCAGACCTCGAACATGCCCGACAACGAGGTGATCATCCTCGTCACGGGCAGCCAGGGCGAGCCGACCTCGGTTCTCAGCCGCATCGCCAACGGCGACCACCCGCAGATCAAGGTGCGCGAGAGCGACACGGTGGTGATCTCGGCGACGCCCGTCCCCGGCAACGAGGAGACGGTCTCGCGCACCATCGACAACCTCTTCCGGCGCGGGGCGGATGTGATCTGGCCGGCGGTGGTGCGCGACATCCACGTCTCGGGCCACGCTAGCCAGGAAGACCTGAAGCGCATGGTGCGTCTGCTCCAGCCGCGCTACGTCGTGCCGATGCACGGCGAATACCGGATGATGGTGATGTACCGCCGACTGGTCGAGTCGATGGGCTTTTCGCGCGACCGTGTCGCCCTGCCCGAGCTCGGCGACGTCTGGGAGTTCGGGCCCGAGGGCATGGAGCGCACGAGCACGGTGACCAACGGCGCGGTGCTGGTCGACGGGCTCACGCTCGGCGACGTGCGTGAGGTGGTGCTGCGCGACCGGCGCCGCCTGGCGGCCGACGGTATCCTGATCGCCTCGATCGGGCTGCGCCAGGAGACCGGCGAGCTGGTGAGCGGGCCCGAGTTGATCTCGCGCGGCTTCATGGAGCCGGGCGACGTGAGCGGGTTCCTCGAAGGCGCGACCCAGCGGCTCAAGCGCGCGCTCGAGGCGATGCCGACCGGGCGCGTGCAGTACGGCCCGATGAACGAGAAGGTCCGCGAGGTGCTTGGGCAGTACATCTACCAGCACACGCGGCGGCGGCCGATGATCCTCAGCATCATCACCCTGGTCTAGCCGATGCTCCAGCGCTACACCGGGATGCCGCTGCGCGAGCGGCCGCACATCGCCGTGCTCTTCTACGAGCACGTGGGCAACTTCGTCGTCGCCACGCCGCTTCTGCGTGGCCTGCGCGAGCGGTTTCCCGGCTGCACGATCGACTACTTCGGCGGCGAGCCGACGCGCAGTCTCGAGGCCGCCTCGCCCCTCGTCGACTCGCGCTACTCGCTCTACGGGCGCCCGGGGGCGCTCGCCGAGCTGGCCGACTACCTCGCGGCCCGCCGCGCCGCGGCGGGTCCCTACGACTGGGCGATCAACCTCGACGCGAGCGAGATCAACGCCGTCGTGACCACGCTGCTCGCCCCGCGCTGGGTGACCGGGCGCGCCTACCGCGCCGACGGGCGGGGGCTGGTGCCCAACGGCTCCGAGCCGGTCGACCGCCTCATGGACGAGGTCTGGGCCGCGCCCGACCTGGTCGAGCGGTATCGCGGGGTCATCGAAAGCCAGTTCATCGGTGAGCTGTGGTGCCGCATCGCCCGGATCGC
>JBHOQZ010000482.1:0-3353 GCA_042408635.1 Chloroflexota bacterium | reverse complement strand
CAAGGACTACTGGAACGGCCCGCCGCCCTTCGAGACGATCGTCTTCAAGCCGGTGCCGGAGCTCTCGACGCGCATCCTCGCGCTCACCAGCGGCCAGGCCGACATCATCACCAACGTCGCCCCCGACCAGGTCGACCAGGTCAATCGCTCCGGCTCGGCGCGCGTCTCCCAGGTGACGGGTGGGCGCATCATCTTCGTCGGCATCCGCACCGACCGCGGCCCCTTCGCCGACAAGCGGGTGCGCCAGGCGCTCAACTACTCGGTCAACTTCGACGCGATCAACCGCGCGCTCCTCAACGGGGCGGCGGTGCGCGCCAAGGCACCGGCGGTCAACCCGCCGAACCAGAACCCGGCGCTCGAGCCGCTGCCCTACAACATCGACCTGGCCAAGCGGCTGCTCCAGGAAGCCAACTTCCCGATGGACTACACCATCCCGATGATGTCGCCGAATGGCCGGTATGTGAAGGACAAGGAGATCGCGCAGGCGATCGCGCAGAACTGGCAGCGGCAGCTCGGGCTGAAGATCGACCTGAAGGTGCTCGACTGGTCGCTCTACGCGGGCACGATCCTGCCGAGCAAAGAACCCGACGACCTCTACTTCCTCGGGCTCGGCTCGGCCTTCACCGGGCAGCAGGAGCTGTTCTACTTCGACCGGAACTACTCGCTGAACTACACCCGCTGGGAGAACCAGGAGTACTTCGAGAAGTTCGACGAGCTCCGGCGGACGATCGATCCGGAGAAGCGGCGCGAACTGATCAATCGCCTGCAGCAGATCCTCTGGGACGAGTTCCCGTGGGTCTTCGTCTACCACCAGGTGGACTTCTACGGGGTCAGCAACCGCCTCGAGTGGGAGGCCCGCGCCGACGAGCGCATCTGGCTCCTCGACACGAAGTACCGTTAGGCGACCGGCCGCTGGGTGAGCGGTCCGGGGAGCGCTGGCGCGGCGCCGACGGCGTGCCCCGGACCGCCCGCCCGGGCGGCGACAACTCGGGCAGGGAGAACCGATGACGCGCTACCTGATCCGGCGGCTGCTCCAGTCGCTCCTCGTGCTGCTGGGCGCCTCGATGCTGGTGTTCGGCATCCTGTTCCTGACCGGCGACCCGACCCTGCTCATGGTCAGCCCGGACGCGACCCAGGACGAGGTCGAGCGGGTGCGCCGCGAGATGGGCTTCGACCGCCCGGTCTACATCCAGTACGCCGACTACATCTCGAAGGTGGTCCGGGGCGACTTCGGCCTCTCGATCCGGCAGCGCGTCCCGGTGCTCAAGCTCCTGCTCGAAACGCTGCCGGCGACCTTGGTGCTGGCGGCGGCGGCGCTGGCGATCGCGCTGACCGTGGCGTTCACGCTCGGGCTGCTGGCCGCGATCAAACGCGGCTCGGTGGTCGACAGCTTCAGCATGGCGTTCGCGCTGTTCGGCCAGTCGATACCGGTGTTCTTCTTAGGGATCGTGTTGCTGGCGGTGTTCGGCGGCACACTCAAGTGGTTCCCGATCCTCGGGCGCGGGGACGGCTCGCTGCTCGACGAGCTGCACCACCTGGTGCTGCCGGCGGTCACGCTGGCGACGCTGCCGATCGCGCGCAACACGCGCCTGATCCGCTCCAGCCTGCTCGAGACGTTCAGCCAGGACTACATCCGCACCGCGCGCGCCAAGGGGCTCAACGAGCGGCGCGTGGTGATCGGGCACGCGCTGAAGAACGCGATGATCCCGGTGATCACGGTGATCGGCCTCGACTTCGGCGCGCTCCTCTCGGGCGCGATCATCACCGAAACGGTGTTCGCCTGGCCGGGGATCGGGCGGCTCGTGATCGGCGCGATCAACCAGAAGGACTTCCCGGTCGTCGTCGGCGCGGTGACGATGTTCGCGCTCTTCTTCGTCGTCATCAACCTGGTCGTCGACTTGCTCTACGGCTTGCTCGACCCGCGCGTGCGGTATAGTTAGCGCGATGAAGCAGAGTAGGTCGCCCGGGCGCCCGGCCCGCGTCGCCCGCCACGCCGGCCGCCCATGGAGCCGCCCGCGCGCAGTAGCACTGGGGATGGGGGTGTTGCGTGGTCGCTGAATCACCGCTGAACCGCGCCGCGGTCACGCCGGCGGCGGCGCTGTCGGCTGAGCTCAACGTGCCGCGCCGCCGCAAGTCCCGGCTGCTGCGCAGCCTGCTGCGCAACTACCTGGCCGTGTTCGGCGTGATCATCCTGCTGGCGGTGACGCTCTGCGCGGTCTTCGCCAACGTGATCTCCCCGCGCGACCCGACCACCGGCGACATCCTCGACAGCAAGCTGCCGCCGATGTGGGAGAAAGGCGGCGACCCGGCGTTCCCGCTCGGCACCGACGAGCTGGGGCGCGACATCCTCGGCCGCGTGATCCACGGCTCGCGCATCTCGCTGACGGTGGGCATCAGCGCCGTGCTGGTCGGCGGCGCGATCGGCGTTACGCTCGGCCTGATCGCGGGCTACTACGGCGGTCGGGCGGACGACATCATCATGCGGCTGGCCGACGTGCAACTCGCGATCCCCGGCATCCTCTTCGCCATCGCGATCCTGGCCGTGCTCGGCCAGGGGCAGGGGCTGCGCAACATCATCCTGACGCTGGCGCTCACCGCCTGGGTGATCTACGCCCGCGTGGTGCGCGGGCAGGTGCTCTCGCTGCGCGAAAAGGAGTTCGTCGAGGCGGCGCGGGCGCTGGGCGCGCGCGACTGGCTGATCATGTTCCGCCACATCCTGCCCAACGTGATCGCGCCGGTGATCATCATCGCCAGCTTCGCGGTGGCCGGCACGATCCTGGCCGAGGCGACACTCTCCTTCCTCGGGCTGAGCGTGCCGCCGACGGTGCCGACCTGGGGCGGCATGGTCGCCTCCGGCCGCGACCAGATCATCACCGGCAATTGGTGGATCTACACTTTCCCCGGCCTGGCGATCATGCTGACCGTGCTCGCCATCAACGCGGTGGGCGATTGGCTGCGCGAGTACCTCGACCCGCGCCTGCGCGTGCTCTAACCCGCGCGAGGCTATCTCCCCCCGGCCGCCCGGTCTTCGCGCGGCGACATCGCCCGCGGTTTGCGGGGTTCGCCCGCGCCCGGCTCGAGGGCCCACCGGACGCTGCACGGCGACGACGGTGCAGGACCAGGCGGGTCTGACCTCGCCTGGCCTAAGGGCCGGGTGAGGCCCGGGGCGCTGCCGGCGCCTCCACGTCGGCCAGCTCGATCTCGATGCCGCCGAGCCAGCCGGCGGCCAGGTTGTAGAGCAGGCAGACGACGGCCACGGCGATGAAGCCGGCGGCGGCGTAGAGGAACGGGATGAGCAGCGCCAGCCAGGCCATGCCTGCCGTTGGCGCGCCCGGCTGGCTACTGCCGGCCGG